>DAIMKE010000043.1:11233-14482 GCA_036721875.1 Bradyrhizobium sp.
CGCGCACGTTCGGGCTGCGGTCCGCCGTGATCAGGATGGCGGGAATGTTCTCGCCGAAGCGGCGCCGGATCTCGCGGATCGCCGCGACGCCGTTGCCGCGGTCGAGATGATAGTCGACGAGAAGGCCGGTCACGCGTCCGCCGGAAGTTTCGATCGCGGCGATCGCGGCTTCCGGATCGGCCACCGCGATCACCTCGGCGTCCCACGCCTTCAGCAGCGTCTTCATGCCGTCGAGGATCGCCGGGTCGTTCTCGATGCAGACGATCAGCGCGCCGCTCATCGGCGTGCTGGACAGCGGCGTGGCGCTGGTGACGGCGGCGGTATGATTGATCGCCGTGGCCACCGGCACCGTCACCGAGAATACCGAGCCGCCGCTGGCGTTGGCGTCGATCGCGATGCCGTGGTTGAGCACGCGCGCCAGCCGTTCGACGATCGACAGGCCCAGGCCAAGGCCGCGCGCGATCCGCGCGCCCTGCTCCAGCCGATGGAACTCCTTGAAGATCTCGCCGCGCTTGGTCACGGGAATGCCGACGCCGGTGTCGTAGACGCCGATCTTCAGCGATTGCCCGTGGCGGCGGCAGCCGACCAGCACGCGCCCGCGCGGGGTATATTTGATGGCGTTGGAAATGAAATTCTGCAGCAGACGCCGCAGCAGCGAGCGGTCCGACTCCACCGGCAGCGAGCAGGGCACGAAGGTAAGCTCGAGTCCCTTGGCGCGGGCGATCGGCGCAAACTCGATCTCGAGCGAACGCATCAGGTCGCCCATCTTGAAGCTCGAAATCGAGGTCGCCATCGCGCCGGCATCGAGCCGCGAGATGTCCAGGAGAGCACCGAGGATTTCCTCGATCGCCTCCAGCGAGTCGTCGATGTTCTCGACCAGCCGTGAATCCTCGCCGCCGTTTTGACGTTCGACGAGGCTCGTCACGTAGAGCCGCGCGGCGTTGAGCGGCTGCAGGATGTCGTGGCTGGCGGCTGCGAGGAATCGGGTTTTCGAGATGTTGGCGTCCTCGGCGGTGCTCTTGGCCTGCGCCAGTTCGGAATTCAGCCGGGTCAATTCCTCGGTGCGGTCGCGGACGCGCTTTTCCAGCGTCGCGTTGGCGCGTTCCAGCGCTTCGGCGGCCTCGAAGCTCGGCGTGACGTCGGAGAAGGTGATGACGAAGCCGCCGCCGGGCATCCGGTTGGAGCGGACCTCGATCACCATGTGGCGGTCAGGCAGGCGCTCCAGATAGGGCTCGCCTTCGGTCGTATAGGCATCCAGCCGCCGCTGCAGCAGGCCGTCGGCGTCGCCGAGGCTGGATGGGCGGACAGCGCCCATGAATTCGAGGATCTCCTGCAAGGGGATGCCCAGCTGCACGAGGTGGGGCGGCAGCGCGAGAATTTCACCGAACTGGGCGTTCGAGCAGATCAGTTGCAGATCCGCATCGAATACCGCGATGCCCTGGCGCACATGGTTCAGCGCGGTCTGCAGGATCTCGCGGTTGAAATGCAGCGCGGCGTGGGAATCGTCGAGCAGTTTCAGCGCGGCCTTGGCGGAAACAGTTCGCTTGCGCAGCAAGAGCGACATCACGAGGCGCGAGGAGGCGGCGCCGATCGAGGAGGCGATCAGGCGTTCGGCGTGCTGCAGTAGTTCAAAATCGGCGGGCGCGGCCGGATCGAGCCCGCCGGGATGGCCGGCGGCGAAGGCCTCGAACGCATCGCGGGCGCGGTCGGGACCCAGATACTGCGCCACCGTGCTCTGGATGTCCTGCACCGTGACGGTGGTCCGCCAGCGCCGGAATGTCGGCGCGATCGGCGTCAGCGTGTTCGGCACGAACAGGTCGGCCTGCAGCCGTTCGATCGACGACGGCCGGCGCGCGATCGACATCACGATGTAGGTGAGGATGTTGAGCGAGAGCGACCAGAGCACGCCATGCATCAGCGGCGGCAGGTCGGCGCCTAACAGTGCCCGCGGCCGCAGCGCCTCGATGCCGAACGGTCCATGTTGCAGCAGCAGCAGGCCGGCGGTACTGCCCTCCAGGAAGCTCGGCAGGAACAGCGTATAGGCCCACACCGCGAAGCCGACGAGCATGCCGGTCATGGCGCCGCGCGCCGTCCCCTGGCGCCAGAACAGTCCGCCGAAGAAGGCCGGCGCCAGCTGCGCAAGCGCTGCGAAGGACAGCAGGCCGATCGCCGCCAGTTGCGTGTTGCCGAGTGCACGATAGTAGAAATACGCCAGCACCATGATGCCGAAGATCGCAAAGCGACGGATCCTGAGCAGGAAGTCGCCGAAATCCTTGCGGCCGTTGCGGGTGGCGGGGCTGCGCTGCAGCACCAGCGGCAGGACGATGTCGTTGGAAACCATGATCGAAAGCGCGACACATTCCACGATCACCATCGCGGTCGCGGCCGACAGGCCGCCGACGAAGACGGCGATGCTGAGCAGCGGGGAATTCGCCTCGATCGGCAGCGCCAGCACGTACATGTCGCTGTCCACGGCGCCGAACGGGAAGGTGACGAGGCCGGCGATCGCGATCGGGATCACGAACAGGTTGATGGCGACCAGATAGAGAGGAAACAGCCAGCGGGCGCGGCTGACCTCCTCGGGGCTGGAATTCTCGACCACGCTGACATGGAACTGCCGCGGCAGCAGCATGATCGCGCAGAACGACAGCAGCGTCATGGTGAGGAAATTGCCGATCGACGGCACATATTCGATCGCGCGCACCGCCTCCGGCGTCTTCATCGCGCGTTCGATCAGTTCGACCGGCGTGAACATCCAGAAGGTGACGAAGGCGCCGGCGGCGAGAAAGGCCACCAGCTTGACGATGGATTCGGTGGCGACCGCCAGCATCAGGCCATGCTGGTGCTCGGTGGCGTCGGTCTGGCGGGTGCCGAACAGCACCGCGAACACCGCCATCGCGAGCGTCACGACCAGCGCGATGTCGCCTATCAGCGGAATCGACGCCAGCAGTTTGTCCTCGCTGAGGATCGTCTCCAGCGACGATGCGACAGCCTTCAATTGGAGCGCGATGTAGGGCACCGAACCGACGATGGCGATGCCGGCGACCGTGGCGGCGACCGCCTGGCTCTTGCCGTAGCGCGCGGCTATGAAGTCGGCGATCGAGGTGATGTTCTGCGATTTGGCGAGCTTGATCACGCGCCGGAGCAGCGGCGTGCAAAGCCCGATCATCAGGATTGGGCCGAGATAGATCGCGAGAAAATCGAAACTGGTGCGGCTGGCGAAGCCGACCGAGCCGAAGAAGGTCCAGG
>DAIMKE010000044.1:0-14428 GCA_036721875.1 Bradyrhizobium sp.
TTTCTCGACCTGGCGGCTGGTGATCATTCTCATCACGGCGCTGGTGATGGTCGGCAGCTATCTTCTGTTGTCGCGCACCGCGTTCGGGTTGCGCATCCGGGCGTCGCTGGAAAATCCCGCGCTCGCCCGCGCATCGGGCATTTCGACCAACGCGATCTATGGCGCAACCTTTGCGTTCGGCGCGGCGCTTGCGGGCCTTGCGGGCGCGTTGATCGTGCCGGTGTTCTCGCTGTTTGCCGATCTAGGCCTGCGCTTCCTGATCCAGGGGTTCGTCGCCGTCATGGTGGGCGGAGTCGGCTCGTTCGCAGGCCCGGTGGCGGGCGCGGGCGTGATCGGCACGCTCGCGGCAGCACTCCCATGGGTCATTCAGCCTGTGATCGCCGACGTCATGGTGTTCGTTCTCGCCATCATCTTCATCAAGTTTCGGCCGCAAGGCCTGATTTCAGCAAAGGGGGTCTAGTCCATGTTCAGCGACCGCAGCAATCTCAGCTGCCGGCGATTTCTCTCCAATTTCGCCTTTGCCAGCACCGCCATCGCCACGGGCGTCGGCAGTTGGGTCGTCCGTCCCGACTGGGCGAACGCGCAGGCGGCCCCGATCAAGGTCGGCGTCGCGACCGATCTGACCGGGCCGATCGGCTATGCCGGCAATGCGAACGCCAACGTCGCCAGGATGGTGGTCAAGGAAATCAACGACGCCGGTGGGCTGCTTGGCCGGCCGCTCGAACTGTTCATCGAGGACACCGCGTCCAATGAATCGGTCGCGGTCGGCAATGTTCGCAAGCTCATTCAGCGCGACAAGGTCGATCTGGTGCTGGGCGGAATTACCAGTTCGATGCGCAATGCCATCAAGGATGTGATCGTGGCGCGCGGCAAGACGCTCTACATCTATCCGCAACTATATGAAGGTAAGGAATGCACGCCCTATCTGTTCTGCACCGGCCCGACGCCGGCGCAGCAGTGCGACGAATTCATTCCCTGGCTGATCAAGAACGGCGGCAAGCGGTTCGCGCTGCCGAGCGCCAACTATGTCTGGCCCCATACGCTGAACGTCTACGCACGCAAGGTGATCGAGGCCAATGGCGGCGAAGTCGTCTTCGAGGAATATTACCCGCTCGACCAGATCGACTTCTCGGCAACGGTGAACCGGGTCATTTCCAACAAGGTGGACGTGGTGTTCAACACCGTGATTCCGCCCGGTGTTGGGCCGTTCTTCAAGCAGCTTTACGAGGCAGGCTTCCTGAAAAACGGCGGCCGGTTGGCATGCGTCTATTACGACGAGAACACGCTCAACATCAACCAGGCCACCGAGATCGAAGGGCTTGCGAGCTGCCTCGATTATTTCAAGGCGCTGACGCCGGAAGATCCGTTCAGCGCGAAGCTTCAGGCGGCCTATGAAAAGCAGTTCCCGGGCACATTCCTGTTCGCCGCCGGAAGCGCTGCAACCGGAGCCTATCGCGCGCTCAAGCTCTGGGAAGCTGCCGTCAAGGAAGCCGGCAAGGTCGACCGCGACGCGGTCGCGGCGGCGCTGGACCACGCGAAAATCGCCGAAGGTCCCGGTGGGCCTGCGGAGATGGTTCCCGGCAAGCGGCATTGCAAGATGAAGATGTACACGGCCGTGGCCAAGGGCGGCAATTACCAGATCGTGGCGCGCAGCGCCGGCCTTGTCGATCCCAAGGAGTGTTGAAGCAACGCTGACGCAATGCCGAAAATGCTGCAGCGGCGGCCCGCCGCTGCAAACCGAGGGGCGAATTTGCTGGCAACTAGATGACAGAAACGACACAGACGACGCCGTTGAGGCTACCGCTTCATGCCAGCCGTTCGCGCCGATGGCAGGTGCTTCCGATCATCGAAGTGCTGGTGCTGCTGATGGCAGCACTGCTGCCGCTGGTTCTGAAGGACTATCTGACGATCTATGCGACGCGGGTCCTGATTCTCTGCCTGTTCGCGCTCTCGTTCGATCTGGTGTGGGGATACGCCGGCATCATGAGTTTTGGCCAGGCCGTGTTCTTCGGCACCGCCGGATATGGCGTTGCCCTGATCGCCCGCGATCTCGGCATCACCTCGATCCTGCTGGTGCTGCCGGCCGGGCTGCTGATCGGGCTGACGTTCGCGCTGCTGCTCGGCGGCTTTCTTCTGCTCGGCCGCCATCCAGCCAGCGTGATCTTCGTTTCGCTGGGCACGCTCACCGGCTCTTACGCCGCGGATCGCGTGGCACGGGGTTGGTATTACCTCGGCGGCCAGAACGGCATTCCATCGATCCCGCCGATGTCGCTCGGCAGCTACGACATCACGGAGGGGCCGGTCTATTATTATCTGGCGCTCGGCATTCTCGTGCTGGTCTATCTCCTGTGCCGCTTCCTGGTGCGGTCGCAGTTCGGGCTTGCGTTGGCAGGCCTGCGCGAGAACGAGCAGCGAATCGCCTTCTTCGGCTACCAGGTGCAGCGCCTCAAGGCGATCATCTTTTCGTTCGCCGGCGCCATCGCGGGGCTCGCAGGCAGCCTCTATGCATTTCATGAAGGCTTCGTCTGGCCCAACATTCTGGGCGTGGTGATGTCGACGCAGGTCGTACTCTACGTTTTGTTCGGCGGCTCCGGCACGCTGATCGGAGCTGTCATCGGCACGATCGCGATCGAGGCGGTCAGTTTCTGGCTGTCGAACAGCTACCAGGACATCTGGCCGATCATTCTCGGCGTCCTGCTGCTGCTGGTCATTCTGTTTCGTCCCGCTGGCCTCGTCAGCCTGATCCTCAGCGAGCGCGAGCGCGTCGGCAATTTCGGCCGGCCGCCGGGGAAGGGCGATCATGGCTCTTCTTGAGGCGCGAGGCCTGGTCAAGATATTCGGCAAGCTCACGGCGTTGAACGGCGCCGACCTTACGATCGCGGAGAACCAATTCCATGGCTTGATCGGGCCCAACGGCTCGGGCAAGAGCACGCTGATGAAATGCGTCGCCGGTGCGGAGATTCCGACATCCGGCACGGTGACGTTCGGCGGCCGCGACATCTCGCTAGCCTCGCCGGCCGAGCGGGCGCGCGCCGGCATGAGCCTCAAGTTCCAGATCACCAGCGTGCTGCCGGCCTTGACCTTGTACGACAACATCCTGCTGGCGCTGCAGGCGCAGACCTCGCTTCCCCGGCTGGTGTTTTCCCGAACCCGCGGAATCCTGCACGACCGCGTCATGGCCATGCTCGAGCAATTTCGTCTGGTGGACCGTGCAATGGATCCGGCCTCGGCGCTTTCCCACGGCCAGCAGCAATGGCTCGAAATCGCGATGGCGCTGGCGCCCGAGCCAAAGCTCCTGCTGCTGGACGAACCCACCGGCGGCATGAGCCTCGAGGAGCGACGGGTGACCGGCGAACTGCTGCAGCCGATCAAGAAGCGCTGTTCCCTCGTCATCGTCGAACACGATCTCGATTTCATTCGCGATATCTGCGACCGGCTGACGGTGCTCGACCAGGGAGCCGTACTTGATTGCGGCACGGTCCAGCATATTCAGTCGAGCGCCCGGGTTCAGGAGGTTTATCTGCGCCGTGCCTGACCAGGACAAGTTTCTCGATATCCAGAGTGTCGACGCGGGCTACGGCCGCAGCCAGGTGCTGTTCGGCGTCACGCTGGGTGTTCCCTGGCGCGGCGGCGTCGCGATCCTTGGCCGCAACGGCGCCGGCAAGACGACGCTGATGAAGGCCATCGTCGGCGAATTGCCGCTGCTCGGCGGCTCGGTCAGTCTCGACGCGCGGAGCGTCGGGCAGTTGCCGACGGAGCGGCGGATTCGCCTCGGCCTCGGATACGTGCCGCAGGAACACGCGGTGTTCGGCAGGCTTTCGGTGCGCGACAATCTTGCCGTCGGCGCGCTGACCAACCGCGACAGCCAGGCCGTCAACCGTGTGCTGGAGATATTTCCGAAACTCGGTCAGCGGATGGACCAGGTCGCCGGCACGTTGTCCGGCGGCGAGCGCAAGATGCTGGCGATCGGCCGCGCCTTGTTGTCGAACCCGCGCGTGCTCCTGCTGGACGAGCCGACCGAAGGGGTCTGGATCGGCGTGATCGAGGAGATCACCGAGCGCCTGATCCTGCTCGCCAGGGAGATCGCCGTCGTGATCGTGGAGCAGCATCTCGATCTCGCGCTACGCGTCGCGGACCGGGCCTTTGTGCTCGATCGCGGAAGGGTCGCGCTCACCGGATCGGCGCACGAGGTTCGCAACGATCCAAGGCTGTTGCAGTATCTGGCACCTTGACACCCGGGGCTCGGGACGACTGAGCCTGCGTTGCTTTGCAGCATATCTGGCGCCCCCCGGCACCGGCCCGCCCGGTGACCCGAAACAGGGCCCTTGCGGCCTGAAGTGATACGAGACATGCAGGCCATGCCCTTGTCTCCCGGTCTGATCGGACTACCTTGCCGGCATCATTCTGCGAGGAGAACCCCGATGAGCACCCTGAAACCCCTCAAGATCGACATCGTCTCCGACGTGGTCTGCCCGTGGTGCTATATCGGCAAGCGCCGGATCGAGAACGCGCTGGCGCTGGTGCCTGATGTTCCCGTCGAAGTGCGCTGGCGGCCGTTCTTCCTCAATTCCTGGGTGCCGCGCGAGGGCATCAGCCGCGACGAATATCTCACCGCCAAGTTCGGCTCGGTCGAGGCGTACAAGGGTATCGCCGGGCGCGTGGTCACGGCGGCGGGTGAAGAGGGGCTGACCTATCGCCCCGAACTCGTGAAGCGCCAGCCCAACACGACCGATTGCCACCGGCTGATCCACTGGGCCGAGGCCGCGGGCAAGTCGGCCGAGATGAAGCAGCGGCTGATGGAATTGTACTTTCGCGATGGCGGCGACTTGACCGACGTCAACGTGCTGGTGCAGGCGGCGGCCGATATCGGTCTCGATGGCGACGACGTACGCAGGCGCCTTGCGACCGATGAGGATGTTGCGCTGATCTCCGGCCAGGCGCAGGAGGCGGCCGAGAAGGGCATCTCTGGCGTTCCGACATTCGTGTTTGCTCAGAAATACGCGGTGTCCGGCGCCCAGCCGGCCGAACAGCTCGCCCGCGCCATCCGTCAGGTATCCGGCGAAATCAACGCCCAGGCGGCGGAGTAGTCGCGGGCTTGAATAAGCCGCCGGTCGACAGCAAGAAATCAATCGTGAAGATCAAGATCGTCGTGCATGAAGCGGAAGAGGGAGGCTTTTGGGCCGAAGTCCCCGCGATTCCAGGCTGCGCTACGCAGGGAGACAGCATGGAAGAACTCATGCAAAGTCTTCATGAGGCAATTGAGGGGTGTCTTTCCGTTGGCGCTCCACCCGAGCCAGGCGGAGTTGAACGGATACTGGAACTGTAAGCAACATAATCCTGAGGAGACGTCATGATCTACGAACTGCGAACCTACACCGTAAAGCCCGGTACGCTCGGCGATATGGTGAAAGCGGCGAGCACCGTGTCGCGCGACATCCGCAAGGACGATTACGGCAAGCTTGAGGGCTACTGGATGACCGAGATCGGGCCTCTCAACCAGGTTCTTCATATGTGGAGCTACACGAATTTTGAGGAGCGCGCGCGCCTGCGCGCCGAACTCGCCAAGAATCCGCGCTGGACCGGCGAGTATGTTCCGCTGATCCGGCCCTTGCTGGTTCGTCAGGATGTCCGCCTGATGAACGCGGTGCGGCCGCCGGTGGCGCCGGCTGCGACGGGCAATGTCTACGAACTCCGCAACTATCGCGGCAAGGCCGCCGGCGGCCTCAAGCAATGGCTCGATGCGTTCACTGCGGTGCTGCCTGAGCGCGAGAAGTATTCAAAGATCGTGGGCCTCTGGACGACCGAAGCCGGGCAGCCGAACGAGGCCTGCCACATCTGGGCCTATCCCAGCCTGAACGCCCGCGCCGAAGCGCGCGGCAATGCCATGAAGGATCCGGCCTGGCAGGCATTCCTCGGCAAGGGCCCCGGCTTCCTCGAGGAAATGCACTCGACCATCATGCTGCCCGCGCCGCACTCGCCGTTGCAGTAAGTCGCATCGCCGGCTAGGTACCCTTCAGATAATAGTTGGCGCGTTTTCCCAGCGCGATCCGCCGCAGCACGCGGCGCATCGCCATGGAGGCGCGCAGCGGCTTGATGGCGGTCGTGACGGTGCGATAGAACGCCAGCTTGAGCGTATCGAGCACCGGCTGTCTTCCGGGCGGCTGCTGCGGCAGGCCGATGCCGCGCAGCATCGAATTGAAGAAGTGCAGGTCGTTCATCCGCCGCACTTCGCGGGTCTTCCAGGTGATCGCCATCGAGATCGAGAACGAGCCCGCCGTGCGAACCCAGTGCGGCCACTGGTATGGCACGTAGCAGCCGTCGCCCGCGAACAGGTGGAATTCCTGGCCGCGGGGTGCAAAGCTCTCGTCGTATTTCAGGTTGCGATGCTTGGTCATCGAGCGCTCGATCTCGTCGTCGGAGACGATCGAGCGGTCGGCATTGTCGAAAATCGTGAAGAATTTTTCGCCGTGGATGTGCACGAAGAAATTGTCTTCGCTGTCGAGATGGAACGGTGTGGTCGAGTTTGGCGAGGACACGAACAGGAATCCCTCGACCTGCTCGAAGCCGGCGTCTGCGATGCTGTTGAAGCCGCGCGCGCGGGCGACCGACAGCAGCGTGTCTTCCAGCAGCGACCGGTACTCCGGCGAATTCTCGATGCGCTTGAGCACCATCCAGGCACCGGCGGTCTCGATGCTCTTGACCACTTCGACCGGATCGAGATCGACGGCGGGAATCGCGTCCGGGTCCTGGCTGATCGCGACCTTGCCGGAATTGTATTCGATCAGGTCGCGCGGCAGTTCGGAAGCTAGCTGCGCGATGCGCGGCAGCATCAGCAGCGGATGGCCGGCCAGCCTGTGGCGGATCGCGAACGGCTTTAGCGGAAAGTCGCGCCGCAGCGCGTCCCGATCGGCCGTGATCACGGGCGCGACGGATGTAAGGGTGTTCACGAGGATTTCTCCTGATTTTTCCTGAGCAGATGAACGAGGCGCCGCACCGGCTCGCGGATTGCATCGCGGAGCGTGAGCGCAGCGCGGGTAAGCGGAACCACCGGATCGCCTCGCCGCAGCGGGATCAGGACGTCGCCGATCGCAAGGCGGCCGCGCCAGATCGGGTTGATCATCGGATGATCGGCGATTGCAGTGGAATCGACCATGGCGATGGCCGGGTCGGCGCAGAGGTGGCGGGTCAGGTCCAGCGTCAGCTGCACGCCAGGCGAAAATTTTGCAAAGCGTTCGTCGACGCCAAGCTTGAAGTAGAAGGCGCGGTCTTGATGGCGCAGCACGATCGCGGCGGCAACCGCGGTCTCGCCCGTGCGCAACGTCACGATCTCGCATTGGCCGGTTTCGGCCAGCGCCGCAGAAGCGCGGCGGACGAAGGCCGCATCGCCTTCGTCCTGGCTGAGCGCGGTGCCGCGCTTGCCCTTCCAGCCGCTGGCTTCCAGCGTCAGGAATATCTCTACCGCAGCGGCCATTTCGGCCGGCGTGCGCGCCACCTCGAAATCGACGGCGCCGTGTTCGGCGAGGCGGTTTCGCTGGCGGCGCAGTTCTTTCAGCTTCTTGGAGCCCAGCGCATCGCGCAGCACCTCATCGGCGTCCCTCGAGGCATCGAGGCAGGCGCGGACGTGCGACTGCAACACGAGCGGCGCCAGGCCGTCGCGCCGTAGCACGCTGGCGAAGGCCTTCATGGCCGCGCCATCGAGCGAGGTGTCGCGCAGCATCAACGCGTGGGCGCCTGCCTGCCGGGCTTGCTGCAGAATGCCCGCGACGGCATCCTCCGTCGCGTCGCGATCGAGCAGGGGGGTGCAAAGCGTGCCATAGGGATCGGCGCTGACGAGCACAGGCAGCGGGACCTTGAAGGCGCGCCACATCGAAATGACCGGCATGAGCCCGATCAATTTCGAAGCGTCACTCCATGCGCCAAGCGCAGAGGCACCGGTGCGGCCCCGTGCGGTTGCGTTTACCGCCAGCTCCCAATCCGGGAGATAATAACCGTTTGGCTCGATGGCACGCCCAGCGAGCGCGCGCCATGCGGGCGCGGATATGTCGGCGAGCGGCGTCAGGCCGCGGTTGGCATTCGCGGCCGGCGCAGATGCTCGCTTGGCATTGTTCGATGCAGGACGGACTACCGCCGCTTCAGCAATATCGACCACTTCCCCGTATCCCCATTCGCGATTTATTCGATTACGACGCCCGCGGGCGCTGCCTGCTTCCATCGCGTTCGCGGACGATGCTAGGCGAGAGAAGTGGAAAATACGGATCGCGCCATCCGTTGATTTGAATGGTCGTGTTAACCGGCCGTCCACCATGCGGGGGCGCCGACCGCCGTCAGGCCACCTCGGCGGCCGCCTCGGTGAGGAATTTGGCCTGGAATTCGTCAGCCGGCATCGGCCGTCCGAAGAAATAGCCCTGGCCTTCCTCGCAGCCCATGCCGACGAGGAAGTCGGCGGTGGCGCGATTCTCGATGCCTTCGGCGATGACCGACAGGCCCAATTGCCTGGAGAGCCCGATGGTCGAACTGACGATGGCCGCATCGTCGGGGTTGGCCAGCAGGCCGAACACGAAGGAGCTGTCGATCTTCAGGCCATCCAGCGGGAATTTCTTCAGGTAGCTGAGGCTGGCGAAGCCGGTGCCGAAATCGTCGAACACGATGCGAACGCCGAGTTCCTGAATCTTCAGGAACGTATTCAACGCACCCTGTTCGTCATGCAACAGGATGTCTTCGGTGACCTCCAGCTCGAGGTTGGTCGGGCTCAGATTGGTCTGCGCCAACGCCTGCGCAACCGAGGCGGCAAGGTCGCCCGAGCGGAACTGCGAGGGCGAAAGGTTGACGCCGATCCGCAGTCTGTGACCGGCGCGTTCCCAGGCAGCGGCCCTGGCGCAGGCCGTCTGCAGAACCCATTCGGCGATCCGCTCAGAAATCGGGGAGGTGTTGACCACGGGCATGAACTCCCCGGGCGAGACCAGGCCGCGCACCGGATGACGCCAGCGGATCAACGCTTCGGCGCCGATCAGCCGGCCGTCGGCCAGATGGAACTGCGGCTGGTAGAACAATTCGAACTCGCCGCGCTCCGCGGCTTGCGCCAGTTCCGCTTCCAGCGTGAGACGGGTTTCAAGCTCGCGACGGATGTTGTCCTCGAACATCACATAGCCGCCGCGCCTGGTCGCCCTGGCGCGGCTCAGCGCCATATGGGAATTGCTCAGGAGTTCATCCGCGCTGCGGCCACCACCCGGGAAGACGGCGGCGCCGATGCTGACCCTGACGCGATGCTCGCGGTTGCCGGCCAGCAGCGGCGCGTCGAAGCTGGCGCCGATCTGGTCGGCGAAGCGGCTGACGTTTTCGTCGATATCGCTGGTGCAAACCGCGATCGCGAACTCGTCGCCGCTCAGTCGCGCGACCATGCCCGTTGCCGGAATTGCGGTAGTCAGCCGAGCCGAGATGGCGCGCAGCACGAGATCGCCGCTGGCGTGGCCCAGCATGTGGTTGATCTGCTGGAATCCCTCCAGGCCGATCACCAACAGCGCGACCTCGCACTTGTCTTCGTCGGCGCGCGAAATCATCGCGGCCAATCCGGCATGAAGCGTATTGCGGTTGATGAGACCCGTCAGCGTGTCGTGCTCCGCCAAATAGCGAATTCGCTCGGCTTCGCGCTTGCGCACGGAGATGTCGCGCAGGATCGCGCCGAACTGAATGCCGTCGGTGCCTTGCCAGCGGGAGAAGCTGGCCTCGACCGGAAACTCCTCGCCGTTGCGGCGGCGTCCGGTGAATTCGACCAGCGTTCCGGCGGTGAGTTGTGCGACGCTTCGGATCGAGAACGCAGGCGTGGCGCCGGCTTCGTCGCGGGCGCAAATCTCGTCGAACGCCCGGCCGATCATCTCCTCCGGCAGATAGCCGAATATCGCCGTCGCGCCGGGATTCCACACCGTGATCATGTAATTGGAATCGGTGCAGACGAGTCCGTCGCCGAGCGACATCGCCACGCGCTGAAAGCGGTTCTCGGCGACCCGGCCCAGCAGATCCCTGATGTCGATCTCGTCGAGCGCGATGGCCGCGATGTAGACGATGATGGCGATGTGGAACAGCGACGTGTCGGGAGTGAGCGGGAATATCGCCTGCAGCAGGTAGGCTGTGACTTCGATGCCGACCGCCAGCACGGCGAGCATCGCCACGCGTCTGCCGGCGGAGAGACGACGCCATGTGAGCAGCATGATCAATCCGAGCAGACCCAGCCCGGTCAGGGTGACAACAGGTGAAGTCCATTGCAGGGCGCGGTTCTGCATCAGCGATTCCGCCGCCAGCGTTTGCAGGACCGGGCCCGACAGGATCACGCCGTTCGGTACGCTGAAGCGATCGCCCAGTTCGAGCGCCGTGCCGCCGACGATGACCTTCTTGCCGCGCAGTTTTTGCAGCGTCGCCTCGTCGCCGCGCAGCACGTCGACAAACGATACCTTCGGTATCCCGGCAGTCCGGATGCTGAAATCGATCAGGAACGGCGTGCGCTTTTCGGCATATTGCCCCGATAGCACCGCGGCCATCGAGGGTACGAACTCGCCGTCCAGCTTCTCGCCGAACGGGTATCGGCGAACCAGGCCGTCCGGCCCGACCTCGACATTGACGAGCGCAGGCCATGAGTGCTCGGAGAATTGCTTCAGGGGACGATTGACGTGAAGTGTCGACCGGTCGGTGCGGGGCTGCTGGAAGGAAGGCAGCACCACCGATCCGCCGGCGCTCTCCAGCGCTTCCGCAAAGTTGCGGTCCGACGCTTCGTCCGATGGCGTGGAGAAGTCGACATCGAGCGCGATGTCCTGCACACCCGCTTTCTGGAACTGCCGGAGCAATTCGGCGTACAGCGGGCGCGGCCAGGGCCAGACGCCGATCCTGTCGATGGACTGGGCGTCGATGGCGACGACCACGATATCGCCGCTGGCCTGCCGCGACTGCCACGCGAACCGCAGGTCGGCCAAGGCATGGCGAAGGGCGCCATGCCAGCCGCCTGACAAAATGATTGCCAGCGCGATCATCACGAACAGATGCGGGCGATATCGCTTCAAGAGAGCACCATTCTGGTGTTTTGCTTTTTTCTCGTTGTTAGGCCTGCCAGACCGCGGTCCTGCGCGGTTGGTTTCGACTAATTATTTGTAGCGTCCGTAGGCGTGGCCGCGGCCATTGCCATTGGCGCCGTTTCCATTTCCGTTGCCGTTATTCCCGTTCCCGTTCCCGTTTCCGTTTCCGTTTCCATTGCCGTTATTGCCGTTTCCATTATTGCCCTTGTCGCCATTGCTGCCGCCGTCTGAGCCGCTGACGGCTGCGACGGTGCTGCTGACGCCCGAAGTGGCTGCGTTGCTTGCGCCCGCGGCGTTGTTGTTGCCGTTACCCTGGCCGTTGTTCGAAAGGGCCGGATTGTCACCGGGGCGGGATGAGCTCCAGACCGTGTCCTTGTTGGCCGCATTCCGGGCCCTGCCATGCGGCGCAGCGTTGTCGCGGGCGAGACCGTGCGTGACGCGGTGGACGTTCAGGCGGACCTCACCGATCGCCGACGGGATGCGGGTGACGCCGTGTCCTGCGGGATGCGCGCCCGCCTGCCGTGACGATTGGGCGCCCGGTCCATCGGCCGAATTGCGCGGAGCAGGGAGGCCTGCGCGCTGCACCGGAACCTGCTGTACGGATGGCGCGCGCGGTTTGCCTTGCTCGATCGGGCTGAAGGTGCCGGCGCCGCCCAGCGACAGGCCGGCCTTGCCGTTCGCGAAGGCGGTCGCATGCTGGCCCGCCATCACCTGGGCGATCTGGCCGGTCTTGAAATCGGCGACCTGAACCTGGCCGCGGATCACGTCGACACTGGTTTTGCCGGCGTCGATGGTGACACGAAACTGGGTGCCCTTCACCACGGCGGCGAGGTAGGGCGTCTCGACCTCGAAATGCTGGACGTTGCGCTTTTCAACCTCGAGCAGGATCGAGCCGGCCTGCTGCACGATCGTCGTCGACAGCCCTTCCTGCTTCCTCGCGGGCACACCGACCACCGAATTCGGCGAAACGAGGATGGTCTCTTCGCCGCGCCTGAGCAGCACACGTCCGGTGCGGCCGGTGCGGATGGTGTCGCCCGGCTGCACCAGATCTTCATGCTTCACCGAGGCCTGCAGCACGCCGGTGCTGGTGAGCCAGACCTCGCCCGACGATTTGCCGACGATCCAGTTGTCGCCGTCGGCGGCGAGGGCGGCGGAGGCGGTCGCCAGGATGAACGCTGCCGTGAGTATTCCCGAGACGCGATGGATGGCACGCATGAGACGCTCCGATTGCCGGTTTGTCCCGAAGGCTATTGGAAATGTTTCAACATTGCGTGAGTGGGTCCCGCATTCTGCGGCATGCGGATTAACCATTCATTGACCATAAAATTCTATTGAAAATCATATGGCTAGGGCACCCACCAGCGCCGGGCGATCGGCCTCCGTAGATCTACGGAGATGCGCGTGCTCACCTGTGATCGGGCGCGGGTTAATCACGGCTGCCTTCGGCCTTTGGGCGGCGATCATCTGGTTTCCGGCGCAGGCGCAGCCGGCGAACCAGCCCGGCTTCGCACCGTTGCAGGCCGAAAGGCGGTTCGAGGAGCAGCAATCGGCACAGTCGTCGGGTCGACGGCCGCGATTGCCGGCGCCGCAATTCGCGCGGCCGGCGGGGCAGGGCGATTCCAGGCCGATGTTCGTATTGCGGAGCGTGTCCATCACCGGCGCCGCCGCGATACCGCCGGACCGCCTGGTTACGGCATATCAACCCTATGTCGGAAAAAAAGTGTCGCAGGCCGACCTGGCTGCGATTTCCGCCGCGGTTGGCGATGTCTATCGCGAAGCCGGATTTCACCTCAGCCGCGCGATCGTTCCGCCGCAGGACATTAAGAACGGTCGCCTTCACCTTCAGGTCATCGAGGGCAGCATCACCGACGTGGCGCTGAAGGGCGTTGGCGCCGAACAGTTCGGCATCCGGCCGATGCTCGATGCCGTGGTCGCCGAACGGCCCTCGCGGCTTGCCACGCTCGAGCGGCAATTGCTCCTGATCAACGGCCGGCCCGGCGTTCGCATCGAGGACACCGCGATCGAGGAGATTGGCGCTGCTAGCGGGCACTTCCGCCTGATCGTATCGCTGCAGACCTGGCACCTGTTCAGTTCGGTCGGCGTCGACAATTTCGGATCCTCGTCGGTCGGACCGTGGCAGAGCTACGGGACAGCGGCGTTCAATTCCATCCTCGCGCCCGGCGATTCCCTGGTGGTCAATCTCGCGACCACGCCCGGCGATCCGCGACAGCTCGCATTCGGACGGATGGCCTACGACGTGCCCGTCGGCACCGACGGCGCCCGCATCGGCGCGTCGGGCTTCTACAGCGAGGTCCGGCCCGGCGATTACAGGCGCCTCTTTGGCGACACCATCAAGACCGAGTGGTTCGAAATCCGGGGCAGCATCGCGCCCGTGCAATCGCAGAAATCCAGCCTGGTCCTCACGGCAGCCGCCGGCTTCAGCAACGTCTATGAGAACGATATTTTCGGACCGATCTACGCCGATCATATCCGCACCCTGAGCCTGACATCCGACTACCGGCTGCAGGACAATTTCGGCGGCAACAACTTCCTGACGGTGAACTATCGCCAGGGTATCGACGTTCTCGGCGCCTCGCATCGCGGCGATGATTATCTGTCGCACGACGGCGCGTCCGGCAAATTCTCCGTCCTGAATTTCTGGTACACCCGCTACCAGACGCTTTCGGATACATGGTCGCTGAAACTGGCTTCCGCCGGTCAGACCGCGTCGGGCCCGCTCTTCACTTCGCAGCAATTCTATCTCGGCGGCCTGGCGTTCGGGCGCGGCTACGGCAGCGCCGAGATCAGCGGCGACAACGGGATCGCAGGGACGGTCGAACTGCGCTTCGACCAAAAAGCAAACTCTCAATATCTGAGCGGCTATCAGTTCTACGGCTTTGTCGATACGGGCCTTGCCTGGAACGACGGCTACCGGCCGAGCGATGGCCTTTCGCTCACCTCGGCGGGCGGCGGCGTCAGGTTCTTCCTGACAGAAGGCCTGCAAGCGGATATCGGCGCGGCCGCGCCGCTCAGCTATCGCGCGCCCGACAATCCGGGCCGCGGCGCACGGGTGCTGTTCTCGCTGACCAGCGCCTTGAAGCTTTGTCCGGCCCGGACGCAAACCCGCTGCCTGTGATTTCCGGCGAGCGCCTTGCGCGGCCTTTGCCGGATCGGGCGCTATATCGGCTCGTAGCTCTCGCCGAAGCAGGTATCGTCGGCTTCCACCTGGCGGCGATCCGAGATCACGCCATCGGAAATCTCGATGCGATAGGTCTGCACGCCGAGCGGTTTGCCGATGACGGATATTACCTCGGCCCTGACGCATGCGGTCCAGCCCGGTCCACGCAAATTGGGGCGCGGCTCGGAGA
>DAIMKE010000045.1:0-10525 GCA_036721875.1 Bradyrhizobium sp.
GTTCTGCACTGCCCTGACATGATTTTATGCAAGGTCCGGGCCGATTTCGCGGCATCGGTGCGGCTGCTTTTGGTGAGTTTCCGTCGTCTCGGCCTTCGCCGGGACGACGTGTAGATTGTCATCGGAACGAATTAAGAACACTTTAGCAAGTGGTTGATATATCATTGTGATTCGACGCTGCGCCGACACAACATCTATGGCCTTTCAGAGTTCGTGAGGACTACATGTCCACCATCGCCTTCGATCAGTTCGCTCTCACCCGCATCGCCGATTTCGCGCGCTCGCTGTCGCGCCTGCACTTGGCCTCTCGCCGCCAGGTCGTCGACGACGATGCGATCGATCGCGAGTTCAATGCCGTCTGCATGTCGGTCTGGGGCTACACCACCGACGACTTCAGCGACGACCTGTTCTCGGGCGAGGATCACGCCTTTCTCGACACGCTGGACGAAGCGCATGCGCGCATCTTCGCCGCCGAGCAGGGCTACGACCTCGTCGACGACCAGGGCATGCTGACGGACTGGTGGGGCTATTGCTGGATGATCCTGGCCGAGAAGCGCGGACTGCTGACGCCGGAAAACCGCGCTGCGGCGCGCGCGGCGATCGAGGAGAAGTATCTGGCGGCACCCAACGTGATCGGCGTCATCGTCGGGCGGTAGTGCTGGCGTCGTCGGCCTGACCCGGCCTCATCCTACTTTGCATGGGGTTGTTTTCGATGTTTTGTCCCTAGTTCACGTCCGCCCGCTTCGCCGGCTTCGGCGCCGCTGTCTTCGGTATGCTCGACGTCACCTCGCGTGCTTCCGGCGTCACGATCTCGCCGACCATTTCGGCGGTGACCGGCGCGACCTTCATTTCGCCGAGCCGCGCGCGGACGTCGGCGGTGAGGCCGGGATAGGAGGCAACCGGGGTGAATTCGGCAGTATGACCCGTGCCCGGACGGGTGCCGGCATAGGCCACCAGGCCCTCCGTGGTGGCGATCACGTCGCCCGCGCGGAGCGAGGTGTCAAAGGTGAGATCGACCGGCGCCAGTCCGGACGGGCTGCGGCCGTTGCAGGTGCAATCGGCTTTCAGTGCCTTGCGATAGGCATAGGCGTTTTCACTGTCGGCATAGCGCTCGCCGTTACCAGCCGTCGCGCCGTCGATGCTGCTGCCGAAAAACACCTTGGTGACGCTGGCCGGACAGAACGCCTGGCAGGTCTGAACCGGCGAGGCGTTGCCGCGCATGGTCAGCGGAAAATACTTGCCGTCGCAGCTTCGCACGCAGAACGCCGGCCCGGAACCGGCGACACGTTGTGCCGGTGCAGGGGTCGGTTGCTGTTGATTGAGGCCGAACGGATCGGCGAAGAAGTTGGCCTGCCGCGGCTGCTGCTTCTGGGCGCCGCCGAAGAAGAAATCGAACAGGTTCTCGGCGGAGACGCTGCCCGGTGTGAGAATGAGGGAGCCGGCCAGGGTCGCGGCGGCAGCGAACGTCGTGCGGCGCCGCACGCGCGAAAAAGTAAACTCGGTACGCAACGCTTACTCCACCCAACGCAACACTACGCGCTGAAGCGCGAGAGGCTTCAGCCAGGAGTAACCTTAATGCGCGATGGTAAACGAGCGGTTGAACTTGGGAGAAGCTCGAAGAGAAATGCGATGCTCGTCAAGCCCGGGCATGACGGTGGGTGCGGAAGTCCGCAGCGATCAGCCCTTGAGGAACTCACTTGCCTTGTACAGCGAGCGAAATTCCAGCCCGGCCTCCGCAAAAGTTTCGCTGGCGCCTTCTTCGCGGTCCACCATGGTGAGGACCAGGACGATCTCGCCGCCGGCGTCGCGCACCGCTTCGACCGCCTTCAGCGCCGAGCCGCCGGTCGTGGTGACGTCCTCGACGATCACGATGCGCTTGCCTTGCAGGCTCTCGCCCTTGGCGAGGCCCTCCACCGCGAGCCGGGCGCCGTGTTCCTTCGGCTTCTTGCGGACGAAAAAGGCCGCGATCGGGTGGCCCTTGATCCATGACCACTGCGCGATCGCGCCCGCCAGCGGGACCGCGCCCATTTCCAGCCCGCCGATGAAATCGAGATTGTCGTCCTTCAGCGCCTCATAGGTCAGTTCGGCCAGCAGCGTTGCGCCTTCGGGATCGAGCATGGTCGGCTTGAGGTTGAAGTAGAAGTCGCTCTTGCGGCCCGAAGCCAGCGTGATCTCGCCGCGGCCGAACGAACGCTTGCGGATGATTTCGGCGAGGCGGGCGCGGGATGCGGATTTGGACAAGGCGGTTTTCCCAGTGCGGCGTTTCAGGCGGGCCAAAATCTATCGGCAGCGTCCGACACATTCCAGCGCCGATCCATTGCCGTCAACAGGGCACGGTGTCTCGCCGGAACGCAGGACGGCATTCGGAAAGGCCCGTTGTAAGGCGCCTCGGTTCCGCGCTAGGGGAATGGCAAAGCTTTCTGTCAGAAGCTCTCTTGGGGGAAAACGGGAATGACGATCGAACTGCACACCTGGAACACGCCGAACGGCCGCAAAATCTCCGTCGCACTCGAGGAAATGGGGCTGCCCTACAAGGTGATCCCGGTGAACATCAGCAAGGGCGAGCAGATGGCGCCCGCTTTCCTCGAGATCAGCCCGAACAACAAGATCCCGGCGATCGTCGATCCCGACGGCCCGGGCGGCAAGCCGGTCGGCATCTTCGAGTCCGGCGCGATCCTGCTTTACCTCGGCGAGAAGACCGGCAAGTTCCTGCCGAAGCCGCTCGCCGAGCGCATCCCCGTCTATGAATGGCTGATGTGGCAGATGGGCGGCTTCGGGCCGATGCCCGGTCAGGTACACCATTTCATCGCGCTGGAGAACGAAGCCGACCGCGCCTATGGCCTCAAGCGCTACATGGCCGAGACGCGAAGGCTTTATGGGGTGCTGGACCGCCGGCTGGACGGGCGCGAGTTCGTAGCCGACGCCCTGTCGGTGGCGGACTTCGCCATCCTCGGCTGGGCCTGGCGCCACCCGCGCCACAAGGTCGAACTGAAGGATTTTCCCAACGTCGAGCGCTGGTACAACGCGCTGATGGCCCGCCCGGCGACCAAGCGCGGCATGGAGGCGAAGCTGGATTAGTACGTCGTCATTGCCGGGCTTGACGGGCGCAGAGCCGGGACCCATGGACCCCGGATCAGCAGCGCATCACTTCGTGCTGCGCAGCATCCGGGGAACGCATCGCCGCTCAGTGCGCCTCGTCCCAATTGTTCGCCGCCCGTGCATCGACCTGCAGCGGCAGCGACAGCAGTACCGCGGGGAACGGGGCATCCTGCATCACGTTCTGCACCACCGGCAGCGTCGCCGCCACCTCGTTCTCGGGCACCTCGAAAATCAGTTCGTCGTGCACCTGCAGCAGCATCTGCGCGGAAAGCTTCTTCTCGGAAAGCGCATCCTCCATCCGGATCATGGCGCGGCGGATGATGTCGGCGGCGGTGCCCTGCAGGCGCGCGTTGATCGACGCGCGCTCGTTGAAGGCGCGGACCGAGGCGTTGGAGGCCTTGATGTCAGGGTAGTACATCTTGCGGCCGAACAGGGTGGTGACATAGCCGTTCTTGCGGCATGACTCCTTCGTGTCGTCCATGTAGGCGCGGATGCCCGGAAAGCGCTCGAAGTACTTCTTGATGTAGGCCGAGGCCTCTTCACGGGCGATACCGAGCTGGTTGGCGAGCCCGAACGCCGAGATGCCGTAGATGATGCCGAAATTGATCGCTTTCGCGCGGCGGCGGATCTCGCTCGGCATGTCCTTGATCGGCACGCCGAACATTTCGGATGCCGTCATGGCGTGAATGTCGAGCCCGTCGCGAAATGCTTGCTTGAGCACCGGGATATCGGCGATCTCGGCGAGCAGCCGCAGCTCGATCTGCGAGTAGTCCGCCGAGACCAGTTTGTGCCCGGGCGTTGCGACAAAGGCGCGGCGGATCTTGCGGCCGTCCTCGGTGCGAACCGGAATGTTCTGCAGGTTCGGCTCGTTGGACGACAGCCGCCCGGTGGTGGTTGCCGCCAGCGCGTAGGTCGTGTGCACGCGATGGGTCTGCGGATGGACATAGTTGGGCAGCGCGTCGGTATAGGTCGATTTCAGTTTCGACACCTGCCGCCATTCCAGGATCTTCTTCGGAAATTCATGGCCCTGTTCGGCGAGTTCGTCGAGGATCTGCGCCGAGGTCGACCACGCGCCGGTCTTGGTCTTGGTGCCGCCGGAAATGCCCATCTTGCCAAACAGGATGTCGCCGATCTGTTTCGGGCTTCCGACATTGATCGGCTCGCCGGCGAGTTTCTGCAACTCGGCTTCGACGCGCGCGGCGGTCGGGGCGAAATCGCCCGACAGCCGCGACAGCACCTGCCGGTCGATCGAGATACCGCGCCGTTCCATCCGCGCCAGCACCGAGATCAGCGGCCGCTCCAGCGTTTCATAGACCACCGTCATCCGCTCGGCGACCAGGCGCGGCTTCAGTACGCCCCACAGTCTCAGGATCACGTCGGCGCTCTCGGCGGAATATTCGGCGGCCTTGTCGATTGCGATCTGATCGAACGTCAGCTTGTTCTTGCCGCTGCCGGTGAGCTCGCCATAGTTGATGACGGCGTGGCCCAGCCATCGCTCCGCCAGCGACGCGAGGCCGTGCGCGTTGCGTCCGGCATCGAGCGCGTAGGACATCAATTGCGCGTCGTCATGGTTGCGCAGCGTGATGCCGTGCTGCGCCAGCATCACGGCGTTGAACTTGATATTGAAGCCGATCTTGAGGATGCCCGCCGATTCCAGCACCGGCTTCAGTACCGCGAGCGCGTCGGCGGCCTTGATCTGGTCCGGGGCAAGGCCGGCATCGAACAGGCCGGTGCCGCCGCCGGATTGTTTGTGGGCAAGCGGGACGTAACAGGCATCGTTGGGTGCGAGCGCGAGTGCGATGCCGGAAATTTCGGCCTGCATCGGATCGATCGAGTCCGACATCGCCTCGATGACCAGATGGCCGGTGTCGTGCACGCGCGCGATCCAGGCCTTGAGCTGATCGAGGCTGCCGATGGTCTGGTATTTCTCGCGATCGAACGCGATCTTCCGGATGGCTTCCTCGCGTGCGGCAGCAAGCGAGACCGGTGTACCCTTCGGGCTTGCGGCCTTGTCGTCCCTGGCTGCTCCCGGCTTTGCGGCCGGCGTCGCAGCACCTGCAAAGAGATCGCCGGACGTGCCGTCAGATCCCCTGGCCGGTGCGGCAGACGCCGCATCCTTCGCGCCCGCACTCTTGTTCGCGGCATCCGCTTCCACATCAGACGGATCGATGTGCGAATAGTCGGCGACGCGGCGGGTCAGGGTGGAGAATTCCATTGCCTTGAGGAACGCGATCAGCTTGCGCGCATCCGGCTCGTGCACCGCGAGGTCGTCGAGCGGCACTTCGAGGTCGACCTTGTCGTCGAGCAGCACCAGTTGCCGCGAGATCCGCGCCTTCTCTGCGTTCTCGATCAGCGCCTCGCGCCGCTTCGGCTGCTTGATCTCAGTGGCGCGAAACAGGAGCTGTTCGAGGTCGCCATATTCGACGATCAGTTGCGCGGCGGTTTTGATGCCGATGCCGGGCACGCCGGGCACGTTGTCGGTGGAGTCGCCGGCCAGCGCCTGCACCTCGACCACCTTCTCCGGCGGCACGCCGAATTTTTCGATCACCTCGGGGATGCCGATGCGGCGATCCTTCATGGTGTCGTACATGACGACCTTGTCGGTCACGAGCTGCATCAGGTCCTTGTCGGAGGACACGATGGTGGTGGTGGCGCCGCGTTCGCTGCCGAGCCGCGCATAGGTCGCGATCAGGTCGTCGGCCTCGAAGCCGGCCTGTTCCAGGCAGGGCAGGTCGAACGCGCGCACCGCCTCGCGGATCAGCGCGAATTGCGGAATCAGATCGTCCGGCGCCGGCGGCCGGTGCGCCTTGTAATCGGGATAGAGCTTGTTGCGGAACGTGATCTCGGACTTGTCGAAGATGATCGCCAGATGCGTCGGCCGGTTATCCTCGGGCATGTCGCGCAACAGCTTCCACAGCATGTTGCAGAAGCCGAGCACGGCGTTGACCTGCAGCCCGTCGGATTTGCGGTTCAGCGGCGGCAGCGCGTGATAGGCGCGGAAGATGTAGGAGGAACCGTCGACCAGGAACACATGGTCGCCCTTGCCGGGCTGTTTGGCTGGCGTCTTCGCTTCAGCTTTGGCAGGGGCTTTGGCGGCAACGGGTTTCGCGGTGGCTTTGGGGGCTGATTTCGGCATGGCCGAAATTTAGGGATTTTTGCGCGGATTGACAGCCTTGGAGGGTGGTTTTTGAACTGAATACATGGCCGTCATCACCCGCTCGCACCCGTCATCATCCGCGAAGGCGGGTGATCCAGTACGCCGCGGCAGTTGTGTTCAACCGAGGAAACCCGGCGTACCGGGTCGCCCGGTCGAGCCGGGCGATGACAGCCGGAATGGGGATAGCGGCTACTCCGCCGGCTGCAATACCGGCGCCGGCTTCTTCGGCGCGATCCAGAAGGCCTTGGGGCGTTCGAACAGGAAGTCGGCGCGCAGCGCCTGCGCCAGCCGCCAGATCACCACCGCGCCGGCGATGCCTGCGACGGTCACGATCAGCGAAACCGTGCCGATGTCGGTAATCACGCCGGTCTTGAGCAGGATCGTCCGGGTCACCGCCATGGGCAGGAAGAAGGCGAGGTAGATGACGATCGAATGCTCGCCGCAATAGCGCAGGAAATTCAGCCACTGCATCCGCGCCAGCAACGTACCCATCACGATGATGGCGCCAGCACCCGCGAAGCCGAGCGCCAGCGAGACGAGCGGCCAGTGGCTGTAGTCCGCCACCACAAGGCCACCATTGACGAGCGCCCACAGCGCCAGTCCGATCAGCGCCAGCACGGGCTTCTCCCGCGAGCGATCCGACAGCGCGAACACGTAGGAGGCAAGCAGATACCCGGAATAGAAATAGACAAAGCGCGCGCAGAACTCGTCGATTACCGTCCAGCCGGTCGTGACATGCGCCATCTCCAGCGCGGCGGCCGCGAGCCAGATCGCAAGCGGCGGAAGGCCACGTGACAGTTTTGTGATGACGAAGAAAATCGGCAGCAGATAAATGAACCACAGCGTGCCGAACGGCTCGATGAAGGATTCCAGATACAGCACGCCGACATGACGCCAGCCATGTTCGGCGGCGAAGCCCGGCGCCTTGAAGCCGAACTGGATTGTCATCCACAGGACATAGAAATAGGCGAAGTGAACGACCTTGCGGTCGAGATAGTTGCGCCAGTCGCGGTCGATCACGACGGCGAGAAAAAGTCCTGAAATCAGGAAGAAATCCGGCATCCGGAACGGCTGGGCGAACATGACGAAGGCGTGCATGAAGCCGGTGTCGCCAGCCGCCTTTTCCACGCCCAGCACCGAATGCATCATCACGACCATGACGATGCAGATGCCCTTGGCGTAATCCACCCAGTCGATGCGGGTGGAACGCTCTGTTCCGGCGGATGTGCCGTTTAAGGTCATCGGTGTGCCTCTTTGGTGCGACGGGGCCGCATCTTCGGCCCGATCCGTTGCTTTCTCCTTTATCCATACAAACAACATGCCGGGGACTGAGCGCTATTTGCGCTTTCCCCTCTGGTGAAAAATGCTCTAAGACGCCAACAAATCGGTATTGCCGTTAACCATCAGATACGGGTCGTTATTATGCGAATTACCATGATTGGCACAGGTTACGTTGGGTTGGTGTCCGGTGCCTGCTTTGCCGATTTCGGTCACCAGGTCACCTGCGTGGACAAGGACGCGGGCAAGATTGCCGCACTGCTGCGTGGCGAGATGCCGATTTTCGAGCCGGGGCTGGACGAACTGGTGGCGTCCAACGTCAAGGCAAAGCGGCTCAGCTTCACCACCGACCTCACCACGCCGGTCGCCGAAGCCGACGCTGTGTTCATTGCGGTCGGAACGCCGTCGCGGCGCGGCGATGGCCACGCCGATCTGAGCTATGTCCATGCTGCCGCGCGCGAGATCGCCGCCGCACTTTCTGGCTTCACGGTGGTGGTCACCAAATCGACCGTGCCGGTCGGTACCGGCGACGAAGTCGAGCGGCTGATCCGCGAAACCAATCCGGCGGCGGATGTGGTGGTCGCGTCCAATCCGGAATTCCTGCGCGAGGGCGCGGCGATCCGCGACTTCAAGTTCCCCGATCGAATCGTGGTCGGTACCTCCGACGAACGCGGCCGGAAAGTACTCGGCGATATCTATCGGCCGCTGTCGCTCAACCAGGGGCCGCTGATGTACACGGCGCGTCGCACGGCGGAATTGATCAAGTACGCAGCGAACGCGTTCCTCGCCACCAAGATCACCTTCATCAACGAAATCGCCGATCTCTCCGAAAAGGTCGGTGCCGACGTGCAGGAAGTCGCGCGCGGCATCGGGCTCGACAATCGTATCGGTTCAAAGTTCCTGCATGCCGGGCCGGGTTTCGGCGGCTCCTGCTTCCCGAAGGACACCCGTGCGCTGGTCCAGACCGCGCACGATCATGATGTCTCGTTGCGGATCGTCGAGGCAGTGCTCGGTGTCAACGACAACCGCAAGCGGGCGATGGCGCGCAAGGTCTCCAACGCGCTGGGCGGCAACCTGCGCGGCAAGACCGTGGCCGTGCTCGGGCTGACCTTCAAGCCCGACACCGACGACATGCGCGAGGCGCCGTCGATCCCGCTCGTCACGGGGCTGCTCGACATGGGCGCAAAAGTCCGTGCGCACGATCCGGTCGGGATGGAGGCGGCGCGCAAGGAACTGCCTGACATCGAGTATTGCGACGATCCCTATGAGTGCGTGAAGGACGCGGATGCCCTGGTGATCGTGACCGAGTGGGTGCAATACCGTGCGCTCGATCTCGATCGCGTCAAGAGCGCGATGGCGCAGCCGGTCGTGGTCGACCTGCGCAACATCTATCGAGCGCAGGACATGGCGGCGCAGGGCTTCACCTACGAAAGCGTCGGCCGGGCTTCAAACCCGGACATGTAAACGCAACTCAGGTTGTCATGCCCCGCGCAGGCGGGGTATCCAGTAGTCCCGGTCTTCGTAACCGAACTGCCTGCGATTACTGGATCACCCGCCTTCGCGGGTGATGACGGATGAGAGCCTTTGCCACTAGTCTTCGATACACCTCTGCCGATCGACGCGGTGCTCGATGAACTTGGGCGCGCGCTCGCGGCTAGCAACACCGCCGTGCTGGTGGCGCCGCCGGGCGCCGGCAAGACCACGCGGGTGCCGCTGGCGCTGCTCGACGCGCCCTGGCTGAAGGGCCGGAAGATCATCATGCTCGAGCCGCGGCGGATCGCGGCGCGGGCCAGCGCCGAGCGGATGGCGCGAACGCTCGGCGAGCGCGCCGGCGAGACCGTCGGCTATCGCGTTCGCTTCGGCTCGAAGATATCGCGCGCAACGCGGATCGAAGTCGTTACCGAGGGAATTTTCTCGCGGCAGATTCTCGACGATCCAGAACTGACCGGCGTGGCCGCCGTGCTGTTCGACGAGTTTCACGAACGTTCGCTCGATGCTGATTTGGGCCTCGCGCTGGCGCGCGATGCCCAGACGGGCTTGCGCGAGGATTTGCGCATTCTGGTGATGTCGGCGACGCTCGATGGCGCGCGGGTCGGCAAGCTGCTGGGCGATGCGCCGGTCGTTGCGAGCGAAGGCCGCGCCTTTCCGGTCGAGACGCGCTATCTCGGCCGCAAGGCCGACGCACCGCTGGAGCGGCAGATGGCGGATGCGATCGCGGCGGCGCTGCGTGCCGATCCCGGCTCGGTGCTGGCGTTCCTGCCGGGCGCCGCCGAAATCCGCCGGACGCAGAATTTCCTCGCTGAACGTATTCATGATGCGAGCGTCGAGATCGTGCCATTGTTCGGCGCGCTCGATGCGGCGGTGCAGGACCGCGCCATCGCGCCGGCGCCGAAGGGCCAGCGCAAGGTCGTGCTGGCGACCTCGATCGCCGAAACTTCGCTGACCATCGAGGGCGTACGTATCGTCGTCGATTCCGGCATGGCGCGGGTGCCGCGCTACGAGCCTGATATAGGCCTCACCCGGTTGGAGACCGTGCGCGCCTCGCGCGCCGCGGTCGACCAGCGCCGCGGCCGCGCTGGCCGCACCGAGCCCGGCGTGTGCTATCGGCTGTGGGACGAACCGCAGACGGCTTCGCTCGCCGCCTATACGCAGCCAGAGATTCTTTCGGCTGACCTTTCCTCGCTGGTGCTCGATCTCGCGCAATGGGGCGTTCGCGATCCTGCGACGCTGGCGTTCCTCGATCCGCCACCGGCGCCCGCGCTGAAGGAAGCCAACAGTCTGCTCCACGAACTGGGTGCGCTCGATCCCGATGGCAGGATCACGGCCGAAGGCGAGAGCCTTCGCGCTTTGGCGCTGCCGCCGCGGCTGGCGCGCATGATCGTGGACTCGCACTGGCTGGGGGCCGGCGAGGAGGCCGCGGAGGTCGCGGCCGTCCTGACCGAGCGCGGCCTCGGCGGCGATAGCGTCGACCTCGATCACAGGCTCGACCAG
>DAIMKE010000045.1:10547-14376 GCA_036721875.1 Bradyrhizobium sp.
CGCCGCGACCGCTCGCCGCGCGCAAGCAGCGCGCGCAGCTTGGCGCAGCGCTGGGCGCAGCAGGTAGCGGCAACCGAGGGGCCAGCGAGCGCGGATATCTCGCCATCCACCGGAATCATGCTGGCGCTGGCCTTCCCCGATCGCGTCGCGCGCAACCGCGGCAATGGCAGTTTCGTGCTCGCCAACGGCCGCGGCGCCGCCGTCGAGCAGACCTCGTCGCTGTCGCGCGCGCCCTATATCGCGGTCGCCGAATTGACCGGCACCGCGGCGCAGGGGCGAATCCTGCTGGCGGCGCCGATCGCTCAGGTCGATATCGAGCAGCGCTTTGCCGATCAGATCGAGAACACCGAAGAAATTTCGTTCGATCGCGGTGCGATGGCGCTACGCGGCCGCCGCAGGAGGACCCTTCACGCGATCACGCTGTCGGAAGCGCCGATGGCACTGTCGCCTTCGGCTTCGACCGCGAAAATCTTTGCCGATGGGCTGGTCGCCGCCGGGCTTGACAAGTTGCCATGGTCGAAATCCTCAAAGCAATGGCGCGACCGCGTCGCCTTCCTGCGCAAGGCCGAAGGCGACAGCTGGCCCGATCTGTCGGATGCGGCATTGGCGGTGGAATCCGAGAAATGGCTGGAGCCTGTTCTCTACGACAAGACCTCGCTGAAAGAGCTTTCGCCCGGCGAATTGTCGGACGCGCTGCTGGGGCTGTTGCCATGGGAGTTGCGCGCACGGCTGGAGCGGGAGGCGCCGACGCATTTCGAAGCGCCGACCGGCACCATGCTCGCGATCGATTACGAAGCCGAGCAGGGGCCGACCATTGCGGTTCGCCTGCAGGAGTTGTTCGGGCTCAACACCCATCCCTCGATCGCCAGGGGGGCGGTGCCGCTGGTGCTGGAATTGCTGTCGCCGGCGCAGCGGCCGGTGCAGGTGACGCGCGATCTGCCGGGTTTCTGGCGCGGCAGCTACGCGGCCGTCCGCTCCGACCTGCGCGGCCGCTATCCCCGGCATCCCTGGCCGGAAGACCCCGCCAGCGCGCTGCCGACGCGCCGGGTCAAACCACGCGGGACGTGAGGCTTTAACAGGGTCATTGCCGGGCTTGACCCGGCAATCCATCCTCCAAGAGGCATTTTATCGGAGTTCGATGGATACGCGGGTCAAGCCCGCGTATGACGATTTCGGCATTAACGCTTCGCTCACCCTTTTCGTCGAAATCACAGCTTCGGTTGCCTTTTGCCACCTCTGTTAGGCACGGTTTGGCGGCCGGCGTGGTGATATCGGCGGTCTGGCAATCGAGTGTGGCGTAATGCGTAACCTGATGATCCTTGCCGCCGTCCTGGTCGGCCTCGGCACCTACATGGCGCAGGTGGCGGACAGGATGCAGCCGGCGGCGGCATCCCCCAGCCTACCGCCAAAGCAGGCTTCCGTGGAAACGGTCGCGTTGGCTTCCGGCCGCAGCCTCAACATTCCCCGCGACGCCCGCGGCCATTTCCAGACCGACGGCCGCATCGACGGTCAACGCATCAATTTCATGGTCGACACCGGCGCGTCGGTGGTGGCCCTGAACGAGAAATCGGCGGCGCGGTTTGGCCTGCGTCCCTCGCGCGGCGACTACAATGCGACCGTCTCCACCGCCAACGGAACCATCAAGGCCGCGCGCACGCGGATTGCCATGATCGAGCTTGGCGGCCTCGTGGTCCGCGACGTCGACGCCCTGGTGCTGCCGGACGCGGCACTGTCGGAGAACCTGCTCGGCATGTCGTTCCTGTCGAAGCTGAGGCGCTTCGAGGTAGCCAACGGCAAGATGGTGCTCGAGCAGTAACGTCTGCCCTTAGCGATCTGCCGCAATTAACCAATTCCTGCTGCCAATGTGGCCTTCCGCTATGCCTGCGCATTCGCTAAGGCTGTGCGATCCTTTTTGCATTTCCACGACAAGGTTGCCTGATGTTCCCGAAGCCGAAACCCGCGCTGGTTCCCAATACCTATGCCTTCGAATCCGGGCCGATGGTGAAAGCGACCGGCTTTCGCGAATACGACGCGCGCTGGCTGTTCGAGAAGGAAATCAACCTGATGGGCGTCCAGGCGCTGGGCATGGGCCTCGGCGCGCTGATCGCGGAACTCGGCGTCAAACAGGAGATCGTCACCGGCCACGATTTCCGCGGCTATTCGGCCTCGATCAAATACGCGCTGATCTCGGGTCTGATGGCGTCGGGCTGCAAGGTGCACGACATCGGGCTGGCGGTGACGCCGATGGCCTATTTCGCACAGTTCGATCTCGACGTGCCCTGCGTCGCGATGGTGACGGCCTCGCATAACGACAACGGCTGGACCGGCGTCAAGATGGGTGCCAACCGTCCGCTCACCTTCGGCCCCGGCGAAATGACGCGGCTGAAGGAAATCGTGCTCAATGCCGATTTCAGCAACAAGGCCGGCGGCTCCTATCAATTCCACGAGAATTTTCCGGCGCGCTACATCGCCGATCTCACGAAGCGCCCCAAGCTCAAGCGCAAGCTGAAGGTCGTGGTCGCCTGCGGCAACGGCACCGCGGGCGCATTCGCGCCGCAGGTGATGGAAGCCATCGGCTGCGAGGTGATCCCGCTCGACACCGAACTCGATCACACCTTCCCGAAATACAATCCGAACCCCGAAGACATGGAAATGCTGCACGCGATCCGCGACGCCGTGCTCGAGCACAAGGCCGATGTCGGCCTGGGCTTTGACGGCGACGGCGACCGCTGCGGCGTGGTCGACAATACCGGGGAGGAAATCTTCGCCGACAAGGTCGGCGTCATGCTGGCGCGGGACATGTCGGCGATCCACAAGGATGCGCAATTCGTGGTCGACGTGAAATCGACCGGACTGTTCGTCACCGACCCGATACTGCAGAAGCAGGGTGCGAAGACCGCCTACTGGAAGACCGGCCATTCCTACATGAAGCGCCGCACCAACGAGATGGGCGCGCTGGCCGGTTTCGAGAAATCCGGACACTTCTTTTTCAATAAGCCGTTTGGCCGCGGCTATGACGACGGCCTGGTTTCGGCGATTGCGATCTGCGAGATGCTCGATCGCGCGTCCGGCAAGTCGATGGCGGACCTGAAGGATGCGCTGCCGAAGACCTGGTCGTCGCCGACGATGTCGCCGCATTGCGCCGATGAGACCAAATACGGCGTTGCGGATGCCGTGGTGAAGCACTTCGAAGCGTTGCAGCAGAAGGGCGGCAAGGTCGCGGGCCAGAAAATCCGCGACCTCGTCACCGTCAACGGCGTGCGCGTCACCGTCGAAGACGGTAGCTGGGGCCTGGTGCGGGCCTCATCGAACAAGCCGGAGCTCGTCGTGGTGGTCGAGAGCCCGGTTTCCGAGCAGCGCATGCGCGACATGTTCGAGGCGATGGATCAGGTGCTGCGGACGCATCCGGAGGTCGGCGAGTACAATCAGAAGATCTGATCGCGCGACAAGGCTGCCCGTCATGCCCGCCTTCGCGGGGATGACGGCATCTTCGTATTCTCACGCCGCGCGGATCGAACCCAGGAAACTGTCGACCGCGCCCCTGAGCTGCTCGGACTGCGACGACAATCCATTTGCTGCATTCAGCAGCTTCGAGGCCGCGGCCCCGGCTTCACCGGAGGCGCGTGCCACGCCGGTGATGTTCTCGCTGACGTCGCGCGTGCCGTCGGCGGCCTGCTGCACATTGCCGGAGATTTCGCTGGTGGCCGCGCCCTGCTGTTCGACGGCGGCTGCGATGGCGCCGGATATTTCGTTGATCTCGGCGATCGTGCCTCCGATCGTCTGGATCGCCGTGACGGCTTCGCCGGTGGCGGTCTGAATATCCTGGATC
>DAIMKE010000046.1:0-8996 GCA_036721875.1 Bradyrhizobium sp.
AGACATGGATCCACGAGATCACCCGCCGCAAGATCCTGTTCGATCAGGATGCCTTTACCCGCAAGACGTTCAATGAGCCGGAAGCGGCCAAGAAGGATCTGCTGTCGGCGGTCGAAGCCTATCTCGGCAAGGATTACGACATCGCGACCCACTTCACGCCAAAATACCGGCCGTGGCGGCAGCGTATCGCCTTCATCCCCGACGGCGACCTGTTCCAGGGCATCAAGTCCGGCAAGGCCTCCGTCGTCACCGACGAGATCGACCGCTTCACCGAGAAGGGCATCCTGTTGAAGTCAGGCAAGGAGCTCGAGGCGGACATCATCGTCACCGCGACCGGCTTCCACCTCTCGGCCAATGGCGACATCGAATTCGCCGTTGACGGCAAGCCGCTCGACTTCGCTGACACCGTGACCTATCGCGGCATGATGTTCACCGGCGTGCCAAACCTGGTCTGGGTGTTCGGCTATTTCCGCGCCAGCTGGACGCTGCGCGTCGACCTCGTCGCCGACTTCGTCTGCCGGCTGCTCACGCACATGAAGGCGTCAGGCGCGAAGAAGGTGACGCCGCAACTGCGTCCCGAAGACCACAACATGCCGCTGCTGCCCTGGATCGATCCGGAGAATTTCAATCCCGGCTACATGATGCGCGGCATGCACCTGCTGCCCAAGCGCGGCGACAAGCCGGAATGGCAGCACAACCAGGACTACTGGGCCGAGAAGGACGAATTCCCGAACATCGACCTGAAGGACAAGGCGTTCATCTACGGCTGAGGCGCTGGCCAGCTCGCGACAAGAACCGCTCCCGCTCGGGAGCGGTTTTTTTGTGCCCTTAGCCCGCGATCTCCCCGATAATGTATACCGAAATTGCCATATCTGGCATTTTTTGCTATCAAATTCCTATTACTGTATACATACTGCACTCTAGATTAGCTTGGGAGTGCCGCCATGCCGTCATCGTTCCCGCTCAACGCCTGGTACGCCGCCGCCTGGGACGTCGACATCAGGCACGCACTGTTTCCACGCACGATCTGCGGCAAGCATGTCGTGATGTACCGCCAGTCCAACGGCAGTGTCTGCGCGCTGGAGGATGCGTGCTGGCATCGGCTGGTGCCGCTGTCCAAGGGGCGGCTCGACGGCGACACCGTCGTCTGCGGCTATCACGGACTGAAGTTCAACGCGCAGGGGCGCTGCACCTACATGCCCTCGCAGGAGACCATCAATCCTTCCGCCTGCGTGCGCTCCTATCCCGTTGTCGAACGGCACCGCTTCGTCTGGCTGTGGATGGGCGATCCGGCGCTGGCTGACCCTGCGCTGGTCCCTGACATGCACTGGAATGACGACCCCGCCTGGGCCGGCGATGGCAAGACCATCCACGTGAAGTGCGACTATCGGCTCGTGGTCGACAATCTGATGGATCTCACGCACGAGACCTTCGTGCATGGCTCCAGCATCGGCAACGATCACGTCGCCGAAGCGCCGTTCGACGTCACCCATGGCGACAAAACGGTGACCGTGACGCGCTGGATGCGCGGCATCGAGGCGCCGCCGTTCTGGGCCGCGCAATTGCGCAAGCCCGGCCCCGTCGACCGCTGGCAGATCATCCATTTCCAGGCTCCCGGTACCGTCAATATCGACGTCGGCGTTGCGCCCGCCGGCACCGGCGCGCCGGAGGGCGACCGCTCGCAGGGCGTCAACGGCTTCGTGCTCAACACCATGACCCCGGAAACCGAGACCAGCTGTCACTATTTCTGGGCTTTCGTCCGCAATTACCGGACATCTGAGCAGAAGCTCACCACCGAGATCCGCGAGGGCGTCTCGAACATCTTCCGCGAGGATGAACTCATCCTGGAAGCGCAGCAGCGCGCGATGGACGAAAATCCGGATCGCACCTTCTACAATCTCAACATCGATGCTGGCGCCATGTGGGCGCGGCGCGTGATCGACCGCATGGTCGCGCGCGAAACCGCGCCACATGCGGTTCAGGCCGCGGAGTGAAGTCATGAGCGAACGCGACTCCGATCGCTCCGTCTCGCAGACCGTACGCGCGCAACTCGCGCTGCGTGACATGATCCTCTCGGCGCGGCTACGTCCGGGCGAACGCATCAGCGAATTGCAGGCGGTCGATATCACGGGCGTATCGCGGACGCCGGTGCGACTGGCGCTGGTCCGGCTCGAGGACGAAGGCCTGCTGCAGGCGATCCCCTCCGGCGGGTTCATGGTGAAGGCATTCACCGAGCGGGATATTCTGGATTCGATCGAACTGCGCGGCACGCTGGAAGGCCTCGCCGCACGCTTCGCGGCCGAACGAGGTGCCAGCGCACGTAGCCTCGAACCGCTGAAGGAGTGTCTCGCCGATCTCGACCAGTTGGTCCGGCAGGATCCGGTTTCGGTGGAAGCGTTCTCCGCCTATGTGACCATGAACGCGCGCTTTCATGCGCTGCTCAACGAATTGTCCGCGAGCCCGCCGCTCATCCGGGAAATCGACCGGGTCTCGGCGCTGCCGTTCGCCTCCCCCAGCGCGTTCGTGATGGCGCAATCGGCCCTGCCGGAGGCGCACCAGATTCTGCTGCTCGCACAGGATCATCACCGCATCGTGGTCGACGCCATCGAGAACCGCGAGGGCGCGCGGGCGGAGGCCGTGATGCGCGAGCATTCCCGCCTCGCCGCGCGCAACCTCCGGCTGGCGATCCGCAATCGCACGCATCTCGATCTGCTGCCTGCCCTGGCGCTGCTTAAATCATCGGCCGAATAGGGATAGCCATGCGTTTTGCCGAGCACTGGAGCTGGTGTACCGTCGAAACCATCCGTGACGTCACGCCTCAGATCCGCGAATTCCGCCTGCGCCCGGATAGCGGCGGCGTGCCGCCCTGCCCGGCCGGCAGCCATATCGGTGTTCACGTGCTGATCGACGGACAGCCCGCGCGGCGATCCTACTCGCTGGTGGAGACCAACGATCCCAGCACCTATCGCATCGCGGTCCGGCTGGCGCCGGACAGCCGCGGAGGCTCGCGCGGCATGTGGAGTTTGCAGCCCGGCGCGCGAATTGAAATCTGCAATCCGACCTCGTTGCTCGATATCGACTGGACGCGGCAGAATTACTGCCTAATCGCGGGTGGCATTGGCATCACCCCGATCATGGCTATCGCCGCCGCGCTGCGCCGCAGGAATATCGACCCCACCCTGCATTACGCGGTGAAGTCGCGCGGAGACGCCGCGTTCCTCGATGAATTGACTGCAATGCTCGGCGATCGGCTGATCGTTCACGCCTCCGATGAAGGCGCGCGAATCGATCTTGACGCCACCTTCTGCGCGCTGCCTGACGATGCCATCGTCGTAATATGCGGGCCAATGCGGATGCTGGAAGCCGCGCGGCGTGCCTGGAACGATGCGGGAAGAGCACCTGCAGATTTGCGCTATGAGACCTTCGGCTCCAGCGGACTGATGCCTACCGCGGAATTCCGCGTGCGGCTGAAGGGCTCGGATACCGAGCTTGTCGTATCGCAAAGCAGCTCGATGCTCGACGCCCTGAACGCCGCCGGCTACGAGGTGATCTCGGATTGCCAGCGCGGCGAATGCGGCGTCTGCGCCGTCGATGTCGTTGCCGTCGATGGCGCGATCGATCATCGCGACGTCTTCTTCAGCGATCAGCAGAAGCAGGACAACCGTAAGATCTGCCCCTGCGTGTCACGCGCGATCGGCGTTATTACCATCGACACGCTGTATCGGCCGGAGGCAGCCTAGGCCGACACCGGAAACCTCACCGCCTCCGGCGCCGTCTTGCCGCGGATCATGTCGGAGGCCTTGTCGGCAATCATCAGTGTCGAGGCGTTGAGATTGGCCGAGATCATTCGCGGCATGATCGAGGCGTCGACCACGCGCAGGCCCTGCAGCCCGTGCACGCGCAACTGGTCATCGACCACAGCCCACTTGGTTTCCGCCGGGCCCATGCGGCAGGTGCAGCCGGGATGGAATGTGGTGGTGCCGCGTTCGGTGGCGGCGGCGAGGAATTCGTCGTCGCTCTGCACCTTGGGACCGGGGAAATCCTCATAGGCGTAATAGGGCGCGAGCGGCGCGGACTGCAGCAGCCGCCGCGCCAGCTTCATGCCGGCGACGACGACGCGGCGATCGATCTCCTCGACCAGGTAGTTGGTCTGGATGATCGGCGGCGCGAACGGATCGGCGGAGCGAATCCGGACATAACCGCGGCTCTCCGGCCGCTGCTGCCATGAAGCAACGGTCATGCCGGGCTCGTCCTCGAGCTGGCCCTGCACGCCTTCCTTGTAGCTCGCAGGCGTAAACGTCAGCTGCAGGTCGGAGCTTTCGGTGGTCTCGCCGGAATGCCAGAAGCAATAGACCATGGTCGGCGACAGCGAGAGCAGGCCGCGCCGCGTCGTCGCCCATTTCAGCGCCTCGACCCAGAGGCTCACGCCGCGCCGCAGTTCGTTGATGGTCCGGATGTTCTTGACGCGCGCGACCGAACGCGGCGCGTAGTGATCCTGCAGGCCTTCGCCCACCCCCGGCAGCGCATGGCGCACCTCGATGCCGAGCGATTGCAACAGCTCCGGCGAGCCGACGCCGGACAATTGCAACACCTGCGGCGAGTTATATGCACCGCCGGAAAGGATGACTTCCTTGCTGGCGCGCACCTCGACCGGCGTACCGCCCTTGCCGCCCCTCAGGTAGCGCACGCCGACCGCGCGCTTGCCCTCGAAGATGATGTTGGTGACGTGCGCATGCGTGCGCACATCGACATTTCCGCGCTTCCGCGCCGGATGCAGGAACGCCTTCGCGGCGCTCATGCGCAGTCCCTTCTCGATGGTGCGCTGGCAGTAGGACACGCCCTCCTGAATCGCGCCATTGTAATCGGGGTTGCGCGGGATGCCGAGGCTCATGGCGCCTTCCATGAAGGCCTCGCAGAGCGGATCGTTCCAGTCCATGGTGGTGACGGTCAGGCTGCCGTCGCGCCCGCGATAGGTTTCGTCGCCCTCACCGATCCGTCGTTCCAATCGCTTGAAATAGGGCAGGATGTCCGGATAGCCCCAGCCACGGTTACCCTGCTGCGCCCAGGTATCGAAGTCCTGGCGCTGGCCGCGGTTGTAGATATGGCCGTTGATCGAAGACGAACCGCCCAGCGTCTTGCCGCGCGGCGCATAGATGCTCCGCCCGCCGGTCCACGGTCCCGGCTCTTGGCTGTACGCCCAGTTGACGCTCTTCATGTGGAACGTCTTGATGAAGCCGGCCGGCAGATGAATGTAGGGATGCCAGTCGCTCGGCCCCGCTTCGAGCACACAGATGCGGGTGGCGGAATCTTCGCCGAGCCGGTTGGCGAGCACGCTTCCCGCGGAGCCCGCGCCGATAATCACGTAATCGAACGTTTCCATCGTATCGTTTCTAGCGCGGCGTGAGCGTTACCGCGTCTTCTCGTTGAGCTGGTAGTTGAGGTGCGCCTTCACCGTCGGCCATTCGCTGGCGATGATGCTGTAAACCACGGTGTCGCGCAACGTGCCGTTCGGCGCGATCTGGTGGTTGCGCAAGATACCATCCTGCTTGGCGCCGAGACGCTCGATACCGCGCCGGCTCTGGTGATTGAAGAAGTGCGTGCGGAACTCTACCGCAATGCAATCGAGCTTCTCGAAGGCGTGCGCCAGCAGCAGCAGCTTGCACTGCGTATTGAGTGCGCTGCGCTGCACGCGTTTGGCGTACCAGGTCGAGCCGATCTCGACCCGGCGGTTGGCGGCATCGACGTTCATGTAGGTCGTCATGCCCGCGATCCTGCCGTCGGCGTCATAGACCGTGAACGGCAGCATCGCGCCTGCCGCGTACAGCGCGAGCCGGCGATCGATCTCCTTCTGCATGCTTTCGGCGGTCGGAATGAAGGTGTACCAGAGCTTCCACAGCTCCCCGTCCCTCACCGCCTCCACCAGCCCGTCGCATTGATCCTGCGACAACGGCTCCAGCCGTGCATGCGCGCCCTGGAGGGTAACCGGTTCAAGGAAAGGCATTCAGAGACTCCCTTCTCACACCGTCATTGCCTGCGACAAACGCGAAGCGTTTGCGCAAGGGAGCGACAGCGACGAAGCAATCCATCTGTCTGCGTATGGCGGCATGGATTGCTTCGCTTCGCTCGCAATGACGTGGATGGTTATCGTATTTCGCTCACTTGTTCAAAAAATTCAGCGCCAGGCCCGGCCGAGGCCAGTCCATCGCGATCAGTTCGCCCTTGCCCGACAGCGTGATGTAGGCCGTCTTCAGTTCCGGGCCGCCGAACGCGATATTGGTGGTGACGCGGTCGCCGGTCGGCACCTGCTCGACCAGCGTGCCATCGGGCGCGATCACCGAGATGCAGCCCGAAACCAGCGTCGCGACACAGACATTCCCGTTTGCCTCCACCGCGAGCGAGTCAAACATCTGATAGCCGCCAAGACCCGCGATCGGCTTGCCGCGCTCGCCGCGATAGATGACATCGCGCGGCTTCAGCGTGCCAGGCGCGGAAAGGTCGTAGGCCCAGAGCCGCGCAGTCGGCGTTTCCGCGATGTAGACGGTGTTCTCGTCGGGCGAGAGCCCGATGCCGTTGGCCGGCAGCACGCCGTGCACGACCTCGACGACCTCCTTCATGTCCGGCTTGAGATAGTACATCCCGCCGACGTCCATTTCGCGGGCGCGGCGCTTGCCGAGTTCAGAGAACCAGAGACCACCGTGCTTGTCGAACACCAGGTCATTCGGCCCCCGCAGCGCATGTTCGCCGCATTTCGTGACGACCGTCTCGACCTTGCCGCTTTGCAGATCGACGCGCTGGATCGAACCGCCCCGATAGTCATCGGGCTGCGGCCCCGGCATGATCATCTTGCCGGTGGGAATCCAGCTGAAGCCGCCATTGTTGCAGATGTACATCTTGCCATCGGGGCCGAGCGCCGCGCCATTGGGGCCGCCGGGGATCTCGGCGACCACCTCCTTGCGACCGTCGGGATAACCCCGCGTCAGCCGCTTGCCGCGGATTTCGACCAGCACCACCGAGCCGTCGGGCATCACCACCGGCCCTTCGGGAAATTCCAGATCGGTAGCGAGTACGCGGATATCGGCCATAAAATCCTCCCGGCTTGCTTTTGGCTGCAGGCGGATTTTGCTCGACCCCGCACGCGCAACATTTCGTTGCGCCATGTTATGGCAAAGCCGATCACGCTTGCCAACCCGGCGACCTGCGCAACAGGTATTACCGGGGCGGGCGGCGGCGTGAAGTCTGGCCTCAAAGCAAGGGCGAGTGCAGTTTGTCGGCTTACTCGTACAGATAACCGACCGGCTTGCCTTCGTTGCGCAACGGACGAACGTCCTTCCGCGTAATGATCTGACCGGCCAGGCCGTCAATTTCGTCGCGCTGCGTCGGCGTCCAGCTGCGAAGGTTCTCCATGCCTTTCAGCAGGCCTAGCCGGAGGATCTGGGTATTTTCGCCGAGTCCCACCAGATTGATCGTGTTCTTGCCCGCCGTGACCGTGTCGCCGGTGGCAAGTTCGAAATTTTCTCCCGCGCTGTTGGTGAATTCGGCGGTGCCGCGAATGACGCGATAGATGACGACCTCTCCCTTCCCAAGGAAGGCGGTGTCCGCTGCTGTGGAGGCGCTCTTCGGCAACAACGACTGGCCACGCGGATCGGTCGCAATGATATGCCCGGTTGTCAGGCGGCCGCTCGGAACCTCGATTCCGATATCGCGCACGTAAACAGGCCCGGCGGATTTGATCGGCGGGCTTGCCGGCAGCGGCTTGAAGAGTGCTTCCAGCTCCAGCGGATCCTGCAGCCAGAAGCAGGCATCGGCTGGGCGGTCATGCAGCGGATGGCTCCAGGCTACGCGCGGCGTTTCCTCCTCGTTGATGTGATCGTGATCCACCACCGTCGGGTTGGGGAAGGTCGTGGGATCGGTGATGAAAGCTTCGAGGAATTTGCCGGAATAGCCCATCGACATCGGATCCGGCACCACGGTCTGCGGCGTCTTCAGGTTTTCTTCGGTCGATAATCCCGACCAGGTGTAAAATAGCTGGCGATGCACGATCGCGCTCTGCAGCATCACCGAACCGGGACCGACGTAGTAGAACCGGCCATCATAATCGAAGGTGAACACGCCCGACGTGACCAGCACGAGCTGGTAACCGCCGGGCGGCAGGTGAAGGTGGAAATCGGTGGGGCCGGTATCGGCGCGGTAGATCGGCAGATTGGTCGAAACCTCGTGGAGCAGGAAGATTTCGTTGTTGGCATGGAAGCCTTCGTTGGCGCGATTGTAGAGCGCCTGCGGCCGATAGGTCGGCTCGTGCGACGCATCCCGATCGCGATCGCTCACCACGAAATTGCTGTTGTTCAGGCGAAGGGGATCGCCATTCGGGCGCGCAAGTCCAGGCCATTTCAGATCAACCGCGGCATGTATGTTCATGGCACCCTCCAACCCGGCCGGTCCTCGGACTTATGCTGCAATGCGAATTCCGGGCCAGTCCGGGCGCGGAGCATCACATCGACTCGCAAGGAATTCTTCGGGGCGAGCCAGTTGAACAAATTTTAGCGAATACAGCCTGTTAGACAGCCCGCCGTTTGCCGCTGCATGGTCCTCAATCGCCAACCCTGCAATTCCGGCAATGAATAGCGAGCGTGGACTTGCGCAAATTGTCAGCAATCCCTGTCAGGAATGACGCAGTCGAATGCCGCAAGGCTGACCTGCCGCCATGCTTCGCTTTGGTTCGTCACGCCCTGCGAGCCGCCCTACTCCCTCACCGGTATCCAGATTTCGAGCCCGCCATTGCCGGTGGCCGGATCGAACTTCTCGTCATAGCGCTCGAAGTTCGGTGCATCCGCCGCCTTCATCCCCGACGCCGGCAACCAGTGATTCCAGATCGTGTTGACCGTGCGACGAATGGTCGAGATGTGCTCGGCGTGGGTGAAGACAACGTATTTCTGCGCGGGTATCCGCACATGGGCGAATTCGCGCGGCAGGTCGGAGAAGTCGGCGACCTCGACGCC
>DAIMKE010000046.1:9006-14328 GCA_036721875.1 Bradyrhizobium sp.
GATGTAGTCGAAATTCCCGGCATCGTCGCCGTTGCAGCAGACGCCGTAGGCCACATTCCCGATCCTCGCCGGGATGCTGTCGATGGCGTGATGAAGGCGCTGCCACTGGCCCGGAATAGCGGCGCCGCCTTCGCAATTGTGGCGCTCGCCGATGCCGGCGACGAGCAACGGCTTACCGGTCTCGAAACGCGCAGGCTTGAGATTGTCGAGCAGGGTCGAGTCCATTGTGAGCGGCTCCTGAAGCCTGAGATGCGCGATGCACGTTGCGGCGCGGACCGCTTCGGGCGTGACGCCGAAATGGTCGCGGAACGCACGGGTGAAGGCTTCGTGGGAGCTGTATTCCGCGTCCAGCGCGAGGCTGAGGATATCAGGCGCACCGGCGGCCAGTTCGCGCGCCGCATTGCTGAGCCGGCGGGCACGCACATAGCGCATGACCGGAAGGCCCGTGGCCGACGCGAACGCCCGCACCATGTGGAAGCGCGAGACGCCGCCGACCGCGGCGATCTCATCGAGCGTCAGCGGCCCGGCGAGATGGCTTTCGATGTACCAGAGCGCCTTCTGGGCTGGATTCATGGCCGACAACTTTCCTGCGCAGCGGCCCCATTTTGACCGCTGGCCGCGCGGTTCATTTGACCGTCCTTGCTCTGCGATCTTGCCGCTGACAATGTATCTGACGCGATTGGAGGGGAACCATGCTGATCACCAATGTCCGGGCGCACCATATCCGCATTCCCTACGACGCGGGGGTGGCGAATTTCAAGCAAGGCGCGGCGGCGATCTCGGCGCTGGAGATCGTCATGGTCGAGGTCTCCACCAACGCCGGCATCACCGGCTGGGGCGACGCCTTTGCCTATGTCAGCCCGCGAACCAATTTGAGCGCCGTCGAGGAGATGATCGCGCCGCAGGCTCGCGGCCTCGAGGTCCCCGATGCGGCCGGCATTCCCGCCTTCATGGAACAGATCCAGCGCAACCTTCACCTGTTCGGCCGCTATGGCATCACCATGTTTGCGATATCGGCGCTCGATATCGCTTTGTGGGACCTTGCCGCCAGGGTGAAGGGCGTGCCGCTGCATCGCCTGATCGGCGAGGCCAGGCGCACGCGGATTCCCGCCTATGCGAGCCTGCTGAGGATCGGCAATCCCGATCTCATCGCGCGCGAATGCGACACCGCGCTGAGGCTGGGCTACAAGGCGATCAAGCTGCACGAGACCACGACGCCTGCGGTATTTGCCGCGCGGCAGGCGATCGGCAACAACGTTCCGCTGATGGTCGACATGAACTGCCCGATGGATGGCGAGGCCGCGATCGCATTCGCGCATGCCTGCCGGGACGCCGCGCCGATGTTTCTCGAGGAGCCGGTCTGGCCGCCGGAGGATTTTGCGACGCTCGCCGAGGTGCGCACCAGGGGCGGCCTCAACATCGCGGCCGGCGAGAATGCCTGCACCGCCTATCAATTCCGGGAAATGATGAAGGCGGGCGCGGTGAGCCATGCGCAGCCTTCGGTGATCAAGGTCGGCGGCATCACCGAATATTTGAAGGTCGTCGAGCTGGCCGACGCATTCGGCATCAGGCTTGCGCCGCATTCGCCGTATTTCGGACCCGGCTTCCTGGCGACGCTGCAGTTGATGTCGCTGCGCGACGACGCCACCTTCGTCGAGGTGTTCTACATGAAGCGCGCGGCGTGTCTCTGGCGTGGCCGCATCGATGTCGACGCGAATGGCGACGTCGAGGTCCCGCAGGGACCGGGGCTCGGCTACGAACCTGACAAGGCGGTGATGGAGCAATACCGCGTATCCTGATCCCCCTGCGCGGCTACTTCGCGCCCTCCTTTGCCGGCGCAGCATCCTTTGCAGCCGGTGTGCCGGCCTTCTTCGCGTCGTCAGCCGCCTTGCTTTGCGCCGTCTGCAACTCGGCAACCATCTTCTGCAAGCCGATGACCGCGCTCTTCAGCGCCTCGATCTGCCGGTTGCTGGCATCGATCTTCTGCCGATTGTCCGTGGTGAGTTTGGTGATCGTCTTCTGCAGGAAATCGACATTGCTCTGCAGGCAACTGGTGCGCCGCTCCATGGTCTTTTCGACGGTGCAGATTTCGATGCCGGGAACGTCCTGCGCGTGAACGCTCGCAGGGAACGCCGCAATCACGAGCGCGGCGATCCACTTGATCCTGGCGGTCCGGCTGATCATCTCATCCTCATACACATTGGCGTTCGCAGCACCAGGAACTTTCATCACGGCAATTTGCGCGATGCATGCGGTCCACCTCACTTGATACCACACTGATACCTCATTCGGGCGTTGTGCTTTCATCTGTTGTGGAGGCTGGATTTAGCCGCACACCTCAGACCTGCGTTTGTGGGCCGCGGCAGTGGAGATTGATTATATGGCAACGCGTGAAAAACGGCTCGCGCAGTTCGACGGCAGCGGCGATCCGCCGCCGGACCAGCCTGTGGAGGTGCTGTGCGAAGATCACAGCGGAACCTATCAGTTGCCCTTCGCCTGTCGCTGGATCGACGGTCACTGGCACAACGACAAGACCGGCGGCGTGGTCGAGGCCACGGTCGTCGGCTGGCGGCTGCCGCGCGCGCAAAATGCCAGAGCCTGACGCGCCGCCGACTGTGTCAGAATGCGACGAGGTCGCGCATCATCTTAACGTTCGGAACGACGGAGGAACGAACAGCGCCCGAATCACTGATGATGCGCTGTACTCCGTTGTTCACGGCTAGATATCGACCAGCCCCCCCTGCGACGCCCTACATACAGAACGGTTACGAAGGGCCTTAGCCAGCGGCCGACGACAAAGGTTAACTGCTCGGGAGATGACATGGTTTCAATCTCCGGCATGGCACGGCTCGGGCAAAGCGTGCCCGAACCTTGAGCCCCGCAAACGGGCAAAGACGGCGTGCGCGTTGCCTAATATTCGACCTCGAGCTCTTCGATATCGGCTGGCTCCGCCTTCGCCGCCTCGACCCATTCCTGCATTTCGGGCATCGCCATGATGGTACTGGCGTAGGCCGCCAGCTTCGGTTCGAGCTTCACGTCGTAGGTCATGAAGCGCGTCACCACCGGTGCATACATCGCATCCGCCATGGTGCGCTCGCCGAACAGGAACGGCCCGCCGGATTCCGCAAGGCATTCGCGCCATATGGTACAGACCCGGTCGATATCGGCCTGGGCGCGCGACCAGATCTTGAAGCCCGGGAAATGGCCCTTCAGGTTGACCGGCAGCGAGGCACGCAGCGTGGTGAAACCGGAATGGATTTCGCCGCAGATCGACCGGCAATGGGCGCGCTGGACGCGGTCCGCCGGCAACAGGCCGGCGTCCGGCATCACCTCGTTGAGGTATTCCCCAATCGCCAGCGTGTCCCAGACGGTGGCGTCGTCGTGGCGCAGGCAGGGCACCAGGATCGATGACGACAGCAGCAGGATTTCGGCCCGCGCCGACGCATCGTCGGGGGCGGTGACGACCTCCTCGAATTCGAGCCCCGAGAATTTCGTCAACAGCCAGCCGCGCAGCGACCAGGACGAGTAGTTCTTGCTGCTGATGGTCAGTGTGGTCTTTGCCATATGGCCTTCCCTCAAACGCAAACGCCCGCCTGGCAGGCCTGGGAGCCGCCCAAAGCCTGTGCGCCGGACCATTTACCGAGCAAGCCACGTGCCAGTTTTGCGGGCGGTCCGCCCCGCTCTGGCTTCGATATTGCATGGCATCAGGGGAGTAAGGCGGATGTGAATGATGCCAATGATGTACCAAGCCTATCAGAACCACATGGACCTGACGTCGCCATGGCGGACCGGGGCGGCGGCGGCCCTGAAATATCTCAATCTGGTGCCCCAGGGCATGTCCGACAAACTGTTCGGCCGGCTTGCCGCCTCGCTCGAACTGATCTCGCGCTCCACACTGACCTATCACCGGCCGGCCTACGGCATCGACAAGGTGCTGGTCGGCAATCAGGAGTTGGAGGTAACCGAGGAAGTCACCTTCGCCACCCCGTTCGGCTCGCTGCTGCACTTCAAGAAGGAGAACTCGCCGGAACAGCCGCGGCTGCTGCTGGTGGCGCCGATGTCCGGCCATTTCGCGACCCTGCTGCGCGGCACCGTCAAGACGCTGCTGCAGGACCACGACGTCTACATCACCGACTGGCACAATCCGCGCGACATTCCGCTTCAAGCCGGCCGCTTCGGCCTCGAGGACTACACCGATCATCTGATCACCTTTCTCGACAAGATGGGCCCGCGCTCGCACATGGTGGCGATCTGCCAGCCCTCGGTCTCGGCGCTGGCTGCGGCCGCCGTGATGTCGGAGGACAACCACCCCGCCCGCCCGGCGACGCTGACGCTGATGGCCGGCCCGATCGACACGCGGATCCAGCCGACCAAGGTCAACGAATTCGCCAAGAGCAAGCCGATCGAATGGTTCACGGACAATTTGATCAACTACGTCCCGGTGCAGTGCAAGGGCGCGTTCCGCCAGGTCTATCCCGGCTTCGTGCAGCTCACCGCTTTCGTGTCGATGAACCTCGAACGCCACATCAAGCAGCACATCGATCTCGCCAATCATCTGGCCAAGGGCGAGAAGGAGAAGGCAGAAGTCATCAAGACCTTCTACGACGAATATTTCGCCGTGATGGACCTGCCGGCGGAGTTTTACATCGAGACCGTGCGCGACGTTTTCCAGGAGCATCTGTTGCCGCAAGGCAAGCTCATGCATCGCGGCCGGAAGGTCGACCCGGGATCGATCAGGCGCATGGGCCTGATGACGGTGGAGGGCGAAAAGGACGACATCTGCTCGATCGGCCAGACGCTCGCCGCGCAGGATCTCTGTACGGGTGTGAGGGCCTATCGCAAGGTGCACCACATGCAGGCCGGCGTCGGCCACTACGGCGTGTTCTCGGGAAAACGCTGGAACAACGAGATCTATCCGCTGCTGCGTGATTTCGTGCATGTGAATTCGTGAGGGGATTCGCCCTCGTGTTGCGGTCAGCCTACCTGGCGCCGCTCCACGCAAGGCCGTCATCCTCCGCGAAGGCGGGGGATCCAGTACGCCGCGGCTTTTCGATTCCATCACTGATGTCTCTGGAATACTGGATCCCCGCCTGCGCGGGGATGACACCTGAATGTGTGTTCGCGTTCTCGCGACGCATTGCGCCCGAGGTTTGCACGATCGTTGGCCCTCATGGATATGGAGGGCGCAGGGAAGACCGGGTGCGCGCTGCACCCGAGGTCTCGTGTGCAATTTGCGCACTAAAGACGCGCACACGAGCATACAGGTCCAGCGGGAGCATCCCGGCCTTCCCTGCGCAGTGGCTTTACGGCTTACTTCGTGCT
>DAIMKE010000047.1:0-14153 GCA_036721875.1 Bradyrhizobium sp.
GGACGCCACCTTCAGTCTCCTGCGCGCGTTCGGCATCAAGCGCGTATTCGGCAATCCCGGCTCGACCGAACTGCCGTTCCTCAGCGACTGGCCCGATGACATCGACTACGTGCTCGGCCTGCAGGAAGCTTCCGTCGTCGGCATGGCCGATGGCTACGCGCAGGCAATCCGCAACGCCGGTTTCGTCAACCTTCATTCCGCGGCGGGCGTCGGCCATGCGCTCGGCAACATCTTCAACGCCTATCGCAACCAGACGCCCGTGGTGATCATCGCCGGCCAGCAGGCCCGCTCCATCATGCCGCTGCAGGCCTTTCTCTATTCCGAGCGTGCGACGGAATTTCCGCAGCCTTACGTGAAAATCAGCGTCGAGCCGGCGCGGGCCGAGGATGTTCCGGCCGCGATCGCGCGTGCGTATTATGTCGCGATGCAGCCGCCGTGCGGACCGACCTTCGTCTCGGTGCCGGTCGACGACTGGGCCCGTCCGACGCAACCGGTCGAGGCGCGCGAGGTGAGCCGCGAGTTTGGCGCGGATCCCGCCGCGATGAAGGCGCTGGTATCGGCGCTGTCGGAGAGCAAGCGCCCTGCCCTCGTCGTCGGCCCCGGTGTCGATCGCGCCGAGGCCGTCGACCTGATGGTCAAGGTGGCGGAGAAAGCCAGGGCCGTGGTCTGGGCCAGTCCGTTCTCGGCGCGCTGTTCCTTCCCCGAGCGTCATCCGCAATTCGCAGGTTTCCTGCATGCCTCGCCAGGACAGCTCTCGGACGCGTTGCGCGAGCACGACCTCGTCGTCGTGATCGGCGCGCCGGTATTCACCTTCCATGTCGAAGGCCACGCCTCAATCTTCGATGGCGCCACAAGACTGTTCCAGATCACCGACGATCCCGGTGCTGCCGCGATCACGCCGGTCGGCACCAGCATCATCGCCACCATGAAGCCGGCACTGGCAACGCTGCTGGAGCTGTTGCCGGAAACCAAACGCGCGGTGCCGGAGGGACGCACGCTGCCGCCGACGCCAAAGGCCTCCGAGCCGATTCCCGCCGAATACCTGCTGCATGCGCTCTCGGCCGCGATGGGACCCGACGACGTGCTGGTGGAGGAAGTCCCCTCGCATCGGCCGGCGATGCAGAAATTCATGCCGATGCGCGGCCAGGACAGTTTCTACACCATGGCGAGCGGCGGCCTCGGCTACAGCCTGCCCGCCGCCGTCGGCATGGCGCTGGGACGCCCCGGCCAGCGCACCGTCTGCCTGATCGGCGACGGCTCGGCGATGTATTCGATCCAGGCGCTGTGGACCGCAGCGCAACGCAAGCTGCCGCTGACGGTCGTCGTGATCAACAATTCAGGCTACGGCGCGATGCGCTCGTTCAGCCAGGTGATGCAGGTGCGCAACGTGCCCGGCCTCGAACTGCCCGGCATCGATTTCGTCAAGCTCGCCGAAGGCATGGGCTGCCACGCCGTGCGGGTGACGAAATCATCGGAACTTGCGGGAGCCCTCAGGCATGGGCTCTCGCATGAAGGCACCAGCCTGATCGAAGTGATGGTGGATTCGGCGGTGCCGCTGCTCTACACGCAGAAGCACTGACCGATCGCCGACGGCTCACGCCGCGCGGATTCTTCCCAGGAAGGCATCGACCTGGCCGCGGAGCTGTTCGGATTGGCGCGCCACCATCTCCGAGGCGGTCTTGACGTTCTGCGCCGCCGCTCCGGTCGCATCCGCGCCCGCGCTGACGCCGCCGATATTGTCGGAGACGTTTCTGGTGCCTTGCGCGGCCTGCTGTGTGCTCCGGGTGATCTCCTGGGTTGCAGCCCCCTGCTGCTCCACGGCCGCGGCGATCGCGGTCGCAACTTCATTGACCTCGCCGATGATGCCGCCGATCGTCTGGATCGCCTGGATGGCTTCGCCCGCGACCTTCTGGATGTCGGCGATCTGGCCCGAAATATCCTCGGTCGCCTTCGCGGTCTGGCTGGCCAACGACTTGACCTCCGACGCCACCACCGCAAAGCCGCGCCCCGCCTCGCCGGCGCGCGCGGCCTCGATCGTTGCGTTCAGTGCCAGCAGGTTGGTCTGCGAGGCGATGTCGTTGATCAGCCCGACGACTTCGCCGATGCGGTTCGCGGTTTGCGCCAGGCCCTGAACCGTACCGTCCGTCGCCTGCGCCTGACTGACGGCGCGGCTGGCGATCGCGGCCGCGTGCGAGGCCTGCTTCGAAATGTCGTTGATCGACGCACTCAGCTCTTCGGCAGCAGCTGCAACACTCTGCACATTGGCCGTGGCGTCGCCCGACGCCTTCGCCGCCTTCTCGATCGTCATGTTGGTCTCGGTGGAAACCGCCGACATCCCGTCCGACGTCGTCTTCATCCGGCTGGACGCGTCACCGAGTTGCCCGAGCGTCCCGCGCACCTGGGTCTCGAATTCGCTGATCGAGTTCTCGATCGCCTGCTGCCGGTTCGTGGCACCGGCATTGCGTTCGCGCTCCTGCTGCTCGATCCGCGCCTTCTCGACCGCCTGCTGCTTGAACGTCGCCAGCGCGCCCGCCAGTGCGCCGATCTCGTCCTTGCGCTCGCCATAGCCGATTTCCACCGACAGGTCGCCGGCGGCGACTTTCAGCATGCCGTCGCGAATGGTGTGCAGCGGCGTGATGGCCCTGCGGCCAACCAGCACCATGCTGCCGATCGACAGCGCAAGGAAGGAAACCAGCGCCGTCAGGTCCAGGATCAGCGCGCGGCGCGCAGAAGTCCACTGCCCCGTCGTGTAGCGCTTGGCCTCGGCAAGAGCGCGCTCGGCCAGCGTCACCGCCGTGCCCAGGCGCGCCACGGCGCCCGTCCGCCACTCCCCCGAGGTCAGCCCGAGCTTGTCGCCCGCAATCGCTGCGTTGAGCAATTTCTCCGAACCTGACAGATGCTGGGGATCGAAGTAGCCCGATTTGACTGCAGCCATGGCTTCAACGAGGCCCGGCGGCAGTTGCAGCCCCGCTACCAGCGCCTCCAGCGCGTTCCAGGTGAACTCCGCCCCGGTGATGAATCTCGTGTAGTTCTGACGCGCTTCGGGCGGCAGGCGGCCGGTGGCGAATGCGCACGAAAGCTGCAATGCGGCCTGACCTCCGGAGTCGCGCACCAGCCATGCGAGCTGCTTGATCGCGAGCAACTGGTCCACCACGGCATCCATGTGGCTCGCCGCGGCGGTAAGCTGCGTCGACACCTTGTCGAGCGTCTGCAGCAGCGCGGTCGCCGCTTCGGTGTATTCCTTGGCCAGCGCCGGCCGCCGTGCGGCCTTTGGCTGTTTCATCGCCTCCCAGGATTCCGCCTGCAGCGTCTTCAGTGTTTCGATCTGGCGGTTCAGTGCGGGAAGCAGGGTGCTCTTTTCCGCAAAATCAACCTGTGCGCTGAGCAGCGCGGCCGACCTCATCGCAGGGTTCTCGGTATCGCGATATTCGCGCAGAGCCTTCTCGGCGGAAGAGTCTATGGCGTTCTCGCCGTTAAGGGTCTGGGCGGTGGTGGCGCGGTCAGTCCGCAGGTTGTGCATCGCCTTGAAGGCGCCGTCCGAGGCCTCCGCGATGATCGACATGCGGCTGGCGGCCTGCAGCCGTCCCCAGGACTCCCAGGCGGTCATGAGCAGGAAGATCACGACGCAAGCGGCCATGATGGCGATAACGGACTTGAGCAGCGTGGAAATGGTCAAACGATTCAGCATGGAAAATCCCCCGGAATGCTAATAGGGGGCCAATGGTAAATTTTCGGTCTGGAACCGGCAGGTAGAACTACGACCCGGCGATATGCGGAATGCCCGCCGTCGCGAACGCATGCGCCTACTTCCCGTAACTCTCCCGCATCTTCGCCTGGATCTTCGCCATGCCTGCGATCCAGCGGTCGTAGTTCTCGGTCTTTTTGCGCATGTAGCCGAGCACCTGCGGATGCGGCAGAATGACGAAAGTTTCCTCGTCCAGTCCCTTCAGCACATCCTGCGCCACCTGCTCCGGCGAAAGGTCGCCGTCGCCGGATTGCGGGCCCTTCGGGATCGAGCGCAGCATGTTGGTATCGACGCCCTGCGGGCACAGGATGGATACCTTGATGTTGTCGGCCTTGTGCGAGATTGCGAGATTCTCGGCAAAACCCACCGCAGCATGCTTGGTGGTGGAATAGGCCGAGCTGCCGACCTGCGACAACAAACCCGCCGCCGAAATCGTGTTGAGGAAATAGCCGCCGCCGCGCGCCTTCATGCGCGGGATCAGATGCCGTGCGGCGTACACATGCGCCATGACATGGACGGCCCAGCTTCGCGACCACGGCTCGTCGGAGGTTCCACCGGCATTGACCGACATCGGATCGAAGCCGCCACCGATGCCGGCATTGGAACAGAACAGCGCAATCGGCCCGAACTGGTGCTCGGTCTCCTCGATGACGTGAAGGATATCCGTTTCCTTGCCGACATCGCATTTGAAGGCGGCGCCACTGATCGGCGTGGCGACGGCCCGCGCGGCGGCGGGATCGATATCGGCGACCACTACTCTCGCCGCGCCCGCTTGATGAAAGGCTTCGCACAGCGCCTTGCCGATACCGTTGCCGCCACCGGTCACCACCACGACTTTGCCCGTTACCTGCATGACCGTTCTCCCTGTCGCATGGTCCGGAACTTCGCTGACCGGCTTCGCTGGCGACACACGTTTTGTCAGGTCAGGATAATCAGATCGAGGATCGCCGTATAGTGGCACGCCGCGCCGAGCAGGACGAAGCCGTGCCAGATCGCGTTCTGGAAGCGCAACCGCTGCCAGGCATGGAAGATCACACCGAGGCTGTAGAGCACGCCGCCCGCCACCACCAGCCAGAGCGACAACGGCGGAACTGCTTTCACGACGGCATCATAGAGCATCACGCCGCTCCAGCCGAGCGCGAGATAAAGACCCACCGCCAGCCGGTCGTAGCGGCCCGGCAGCGCCAGCTTCAGCACCACGCCGCCGATCGCGGCGCACCACACGTCGGTCAGCATCGCGATCGCCAGATAGCTCTCCTTCAGCGCCATGATGAACGGCGTATAGGTGGCGGCGATCAGCACATAGATCGCGGAATGATCGAAACGCCTCAGCACCCATTTGGCGCGCGACACCGGCCAGAGATTGTAGGTGGCGGACAGTCCCAGCATCGCCAGCAGCCCGGTGACATAGACCGACACCACGGCCACTTCGAACGCGCTGGCATAGACGGCGGCCAGCACGATCAGCGCGGTGGCGGCGACGAGCCCGAAGCAGATGCCGACGATATGCACGACGCCGTCGGCGATCAGCTCGGCGCGGTCGTAATTCCAGTGCATGGCGCCGGCGGCGGCATGGATGGAAGTCGAGGCGATTTGCTTGAGCCTGAAGATCGTCATGCTGGCCGCCGGGGATGATCAAGGAGTGATGGGATATGGTCTCACGAGATCAACGAACCGTTCAAGGTTCGGTTCACCCAAAAAGCCGACCTAAATATGAAGCTTGATTTTGGCCCGCCAATCGCCACTTTTCAAGGTACTCGCCCACCAACGCTTCTCCGGCATCGAGACCTTCGCGCCCGCATGGCCCCCCGTTTTTCAGACATCGTCGAGGAAGCGCGCCTGTCGGCGCAGGCGCTTCTGGATTACGGCGACAGCTTTTTCCATCCAACGGTCCGGCTCGGCGTCACAGGTCTGTCGCGCGCCGGCAAGACGGTGTTCATCACCGCCCTGATCCGAAACCTGACGCAGGGCGGGCGCCTTCCCTTTTTCGGCCCCTACGCCGAAAGACGGTGTTCATCACCGCCCTGATCCATGGCCTGACCCGCGGCGGCCGGTTTCCGGTGTTCGAGCCCTACGCGACGGGCCGGATCGCCCGCGCCCGGCTGGAGCCGCAGCCGGACGACGCGGTGCCGCGCTTCAACTATGAAAACCACGTCCGCACCCTGATCGAGGAACGGCGCTGGCCGAACTCGACCGTCGACATCAGCGAGCTGCGGCTGGTGATCGACTACCAGCGGCAGAACGGCGCGGACCGCACGCTCACCATCGACATCGTCGATTATCCCGGCGAGTGGCTGCTCGACCTGCCGCTGCTCAACAAGAGCTTTGAGCAGTGGTCGGCGGAAAGCCTCGCATTGTCGCGCGAGGGACCGCGCGAAAAGCTCGCCGAGCCCTGGCACGCGCACCTGAAGACGCTCGATGCCGAAGGCCGCGAGGACGAACAGGCGACGCGCCAGGCGGCAAAACTTTTCACCGATTACTTGCGCGCCTGCCGCGACGAACGTTTCGCGATGAGCCTGCTGCCGCCCGGCCGCTTCCTGATGCCGGGAAATCTCGCCGATACGCCGGCGCTGACCTTCGCGCCGCTCGATGTCGCCGTCGACGGCACCGCGCCCGACGGCTCGCTGTGGGCGATGATGCGGCGGCGCTACGAGGCCTACAAGGATGTCGTGGTGCGCCCGTTCTTCCGCGACCATTTTGCCCGCCTCGATCGCCAGATCGTGCTGGTCGATGCGCTCTCGGCCTTCAACGCCGGACCGGAAGCGCTGCATGATCTCGAAGCCGCGCTGACCGGCATTCTCGATTGCTTCCGGATCGGTCACCGCACGCTGTTCAGCAATCTGTTTCGCCCGCGGATCGATCGGATTCTGTTTGCCGCCACCAAGGCCGATCATCTGCACCACTCCAGCCATGACCGCCTCGAAGCCGTGTTGCGCCGCGCCGTCGCCAAGGCCGCCGACCGCGCCGAATACGCAGGTGCTGCGATCGACGTGGTCGCGCTCGCCGCGGTGCGCGCAACGCGCGAGGCCACGGTGGCACGCGGCCGCGAAAAGCTGCCGTCCATTCTCGGCACGCCTGCGCCCGGCGAGGTCGCCAATGGCGAAACTTTTGACGGCGACACCGAAGTCGCAACCTTCCCCGGCGATCTGCCTGCCGATCCCGAGGAACTTTTCAAAGGCTCATTCCGCGGCCTCTCCAGCACGCCGTCCGAACAGGCTGATTTTCGCTTCCTGCGTTTCCGGCCGCCGCTGCTGGAACGGGTGGGCGGCAAGGAGCCCGCGCTGCCTCACATCCGCCTCGACCGCGCCCTCCAGTTCCTGCTCGGAGACAGATTGCAATGAGCGAGAAAACGCCCCATCGGCGGCCGGCGACGTTCAAGCTCGGCGATCCCGGCGTGATCGTGATGGACCCGGACGACACCGGCCGCCCCGCGCGCGGCAACGTGCATATCACGCCGGAAGCCGATCCCGTGCTGCTGCCGGTCCCGCTCGATGCGCCCCGGCTGCCGGTGCGCCGCGGCTTTCGCTGGGGCACGCTGTTCTGGTCCGCGGTCGGCGGGCTGGTGCTGCTCGGCTCCGGCCTCGGCATCGTCAACCTGATCGAGGACCTGTTCGCGCGCAGCCAGACGCTCGGCTATGTCGCGCTGGCCTTTGCCATTGCCGCGGCACTCGCGCTGACCGTCGTGATTGCGCGCGAAGCGTTCGGCATGATGCGGCTGGCGGCGATCGAGAAGCTGCATCTGCGCGCCGCTGAAGTGCTGATCAGCGATGACCGCGCCGCCAGCCGTGACGTCGTCAACGACCTGCTCAAGCTCGCGCATCAGAACCCGCAACTGGCGCGCGCCCGCGCCGCCCTGCAGGGCCACGCCGACGACATCATCGACGGCGCCGACATGATCAAGCTGGCCGAACGCGAACTGATGGCTCCGCTCGACGAGGAAGCGCGCCGTCTGGTTTCGGCCGCCGCGCAGCGCGTCTCGGTCGTGACCGCGGTCAGCCCGCGCGCGCTAATCGATGTGCTGTTCGTGTTCGTGGCCGCGATGCGGCTGATCCGGCAACTGGCGCGGCTCTATGGCGGCCGGCCGGGCACGCTCGGCATGATCACGCTGTTGCGCCACGTCATCGGCCACCTCGCGATTACCGGCGGCATGGCGGTCGGCGACAGCCTGGTGCAACAGGTGCTCGGCCACGGCATCGCCGCGAAACTTTCCCAGCGGCTCGGCGAAGGCGTGCTCAACGGCCTGCTCACCGCGCGGCTGGGGCTGGCCGCCATCGACGTCACCCGCCCGCTGCCGTTCACCGCATTGCCGCGGCCGGCGCTCGGCGATCTCGCCAAGGACTTGTTGCGCAAGCGCGACGACGAGGCGTGAGGTTTCGGTCCGGCTTAAGCCTCCTGGCGCGCCTGCCCCATCTCCAACCCTTGCCGGCGCCCATCGGCAATGCCCTCGGCGATGGCCCTTGCAACAATCTCGGCGTCGGCGGCCGAGCGGTGGTCGAGGAGTTTCCACGAGCACGCGATCACGCGGGCGCGCTCCATATCGCTGAACAGAGTCTTGGGAGGAAGTGGCTTGATTGGCATCGTTGCAACTCCGCAACCGCAGTGGGCATGAAGCTACATTAGTCGGAAGAGCTCAGCCATGCGGTCGCATCGCCGGAATAGGCAGCTTGCCAGTCCCGTATGCATGCCTCGCCTCCAGTTCCGACGGCGTCAAACCAGTTTCAAGGGGCTGTCGCGAACCTCGCGGGGGGCGATCTCGTTGATCAGACTGGAACGAAGCATCTCGGCATCGCTCATGGCCGCCTCGGTCTGTCGCAGCGTACTGACATTCGATCCGAGCGAAACAATTCCGCCCAACATCGCAGCGATCGATCCGAGGGCTGCGACCTGACTGGATCCGAGCAGGCCCAATATCGTCACGAGCAACAATACCGCGCCGCCGGCAATCGCCGCCTTGGAGGCCAGGATGATCTTTCGGCATCGCTCGGCGGCCTCGGCCAGCTGCTCGATCCGGGCTTCGACCTTCGAAATCTCGTCGATCGAATCGTCTTCGTCCATCGGCGTCATGAGTGCGCGTGCAGAGTTGCAACGGAATACGGATCGCTCAAGCGGCGTTAAGCCCCAGCGCCGCGTTTGAGTCAAGCAATCCGGCCTCCACCAGCGCGTCGCGGATTCGCAAAATCTCCGCGCCCGATATCTTGACCAGCGGCGGACGCACCACCGCGCGCGGCAGCTTGCCGAGCAGCACCAGCGCTTCCTTCATGCGGTTGTGCATGTCGACGAAAGGATCGGCATAGAACACGCGCGCCGTCGGATAGATCCGGTCGTTCAGCCGGCGGGCTTCCGCCAGATCGTTGGCCTTTACGGCGCGAAAGAGCCTGGCCTGGAGATCGGCGATGACGCTGCCGCTGCCGGAAAGCAGGCCGTTGCAGCCGAGCACCAGCGAACTCAGGAGCCAGGCACTGTTGGTGGACAGCACGTTGATGGGACGCTTACGTCCCTGCAGCGCGCGAATTTGCGCCTCGTGCTGGGCTACCTGTGGCGTCCAGTCCTTGATGGCGCGGATGGTCGGCACTTCCTCGAACAGCCGCTCCAGCGTCGCCGCCGGGTAGCCCTGGCCCGTGGCCAGCGGATACTGAAATACGATCATTGGCAGATCGCTCGCATTCGCAATGGTCTTGAAATGCGCCAGCGCCATTTCGGCCGACTGGCCTAGCGTGAACGGCGCCGGCGGAAACACCAGCAGCGCCGAAGCCCCGCCGGCCTGGGCTTCGCGAGCGATCCGCGCCGCCTCCAGGCTGCCGTCGGCCCAGACGCCGTGAATGACCGGCAGCTTGTGGCCTGCTTCCTCTCCAGCGATCTCCATGACGCGACGCTGCTCGTCGCGGGTGCACGAGGCGACCTCGGTCGAGTGCGCGTTGACCGTGATCGCAGACAGCCCCTGCACCGCCGCGACATCGCGCAGGTGAGCCCGGAAGCTCGCCTCGTCGATCGACAGATCCTCATGGAACGGCAGCAGCACCGCCGGAATCACACCTTGGGGCACGAAATCGGGATGGCGGCTCATCTCTCGTCTCCTTCAGTGTTGTTCTTGTTGGAAATGGCCGTCGAAATACTGGCGCATCGGGGAACCCCGGCGCGAAGTGTAGCATTTTGCGGTCGGCCAGCCAGCCGGAATCGGGGCAGCCGGGATCGGGGCTGGGATGGACTCGAGCCCACCCAGGGATCGGAGGGGCATTTACCTGCAACGGTCGAAGGACGGGCACGTCACCCGACACACCCATCCCCGGCACGCACCGATTCGAGACGCGTCGCAACCGCGTCGATCATCGCACCGGGTAAGGTCGCAAACCGCGCGGCTGCACCCCGTATACAAATCGAGGATTCACACCGCAATACGAAGTTGTTGCGCGGGCCGTAACCTGGCACTGCTCGTAGCTCGTAAACTGACACAAGCCCGGAAGGCCGTATTCCTTGCCCTGCAGGCAGTAGGGATAATCGTAGGGATCGCTGGGTTGAGCGGAAGCCGACAGCGCTGTGAACATGATGGCTACAAACGCTGCGGCTCCAACGGACTTGCACATTTCCACTTTCTCCTCTTACAAAACGCTGGGCGCGCTACGCGCGCTCAGCCGCAGACCCGCACTCGGCGGGCCCGCCAGCCATGGCCATCCCAGAAACGCTGGTTCACCCATTCGCAACCGCCAAATTCATCGTAGGGCCCTCGACTTGCTTCATAGGGAACGGGCCAATGGCCGGGAGCAGGAACGCCCGCAGTGACGCCGCGCTGTGCGCTCACGGGCGTCGCGACGAACGAACCCGCGATCATGGCCACCGCGACGAGGGTCGCAGAAAATGGCTTCTTCATTTCAAGGCTCTCCCCAGGTGATCCCGCCTTCGGTCTGCAACCCGGGCAATTTTGATTTGGTGACCCCAAAGGACAATTGTCCCAAGGGGCAACATGAACTTCCATCATGAGACGAATGGCTTCCATGTCCGCATCGGGTGAAACCCTTAATACTCCAACTGAGTATAAACTTTCGGCATGGAGCTCAGCAGCGACGTCCGCGCATCCACCGGTCACGCAGGAAGGGCTTGTTGCGTCGCACGCATCAATGTGCGCTGCCCGAGTCGGATTGAAACCGGCAACGCCGCCTCCCTGGACCGGTGACTGTCCCGTTCCTCGCGAAATTCCGTCTCCTCAGGAAAACATGAAAAGTCAGGCAGTGTCCCCTATTGAAGGCAAAAAAGCGCGGGTTTGCCCGGCCGCGGATTTCACTGAGCGATACTGTCATCGTCCGCGAAGGCGGACGATCCAGTATCCCAACGGCAACAGTGATTGAACCGATAAGACGCGGTCTACTGGATCCGCGTTCGCGGGGCATGACGGCAGTTCGTAGGATGGGTAGGGCAGAGCGAAACCCATCATGTCACCACGGGAACGGTTGATGGGTTCGCTCTACCCACTCCTGCAGGACTACGGATCTGCATCCACCGCCATGGCAAGCAGCGAATGCGACGACTTATCCGCCAGCACGCGCCAGCGAAACAGCGGCGAATCCGGCGGCGGCGAAAGTTCGGGTGTCCAGCCGGTGATTTTCTCCAGCGCGTAAGTATCCATCACCGTCCCGCGCCACACGCGCTCGACGCGTTCGAGCGGCTCCCGCTTCGCGGTGGTGAGATCCCAGAGCGGCAATCGATGCTCCGGCTCGCGCGCGATATAAAGGCCCGGACGATCCCTGATCAGGTCGATGCCGGGATCGCGAAACCCCTGGAATCTGCCGCGCTCGTTGATCTGGATGACGGGCACGCGGCCATTGAAATACCAGCGCATCTTGGCGTAGGTGCGATAGTCCGAGGTGGCGATCCAGTTCGCGCCGGTCTGCTGCAACTGCGCCTCGGCGCGCGCCACGACCTGCTGATAGCCGGCCTCGGCGCCGACGGGATCGGTCCTGCCGATCAGATTCCAGGGCGCCGCGACGTAGTAGAGAAACACGGCGACAACGAAGGCAATGCCGGAGATCAGCGCCACCCTCATCCACCAGAAGGACGATCTGACGAACCGCTCCGGCCAGCCCTCGCGCGGCAGCAGGGTGAGATTGATGGCGGTAGCGGCAAAGCCTGCGGGCCAGAGGAACATCGGCCAGGTGTCGCCGACCCGCAGCGTCAGCGATTTCCAGAAGAAGTAACAGAACGGCACCAGCACTGCGGTCGACAACAGGAGGGCGACGGGCTCGCGGGTGCGATAGCCGCGCCAAGCCGTCAGCGACACGCCCGACAGCACCACCGGCAGCAGCACGAAGCCGACGAGCCCGAATTGCATGCCGAGGAATTCGCCGACCGTGCGGAAGGAAAATGGATGGGTTGCGACCGCGCGGACGGCCTGGAAGCGGAACGCGGCCCAATCGTGCTGCATGTTCCAGATCAGGACCGGCGAGAACACCAGCAACGCGATCAGCGCCGCCCGCCACGGATACTGGCTGAGCAGCCAGCGCCGGCGCCAGTCCGGCACCAGCACGAACGCGATCACCGCCGGCAGCAGCATGATCACGGTGAACTTCGACAGCAGTGCCAGCCCTGCGAACAGGCCGGCGGCGAGCCACCAGCGCGGATTGTCGCTCTCGTGCAGCCGAACCAGCGCCCACAGCATCGCGACCGCAAACGGGATCATCGCGGTATCGGGCGCCACCTTCGCCATCAGCAGTCCGTAGTAGAGTGCCGCTTCCGGCATCAGCACCGCGAACACGACGGCACGCGCATCATGCGTGACGCGCCGGACGATATCGGCGAGCAGCAATTGCGTAACCAGCATCGCAACGATGCCGCCAAACCGCACGCCGAGATTGGTGTCGCCAAAAATCGCGGTGCCGAACCAGATTGACCATGCGATCCCGGGCGGATGATCGAGGAACGACAGCACGCTCTCCTTCGACCAGGTCCAGTAATAGGCCTCGTCGGTGCGCAGTTCGAGCACGCCGGCATAGACCAGCCGCATCGCCGTCATCGCCACAATCAGCAACACGACGGCAAGCCATGGCATTGCCGGTTTGATCTGGCTGTTGTCGGGCGGGGTTATCGTCACGGCGCTTTCTCCTCGACTGCCCCTGAGGTGTCAACTTGCCGTGGGGAAAATGATCGCGTCGTCCCGGCGAACGCCTGCCGTTCGCCGGGACGACGGGAAAGCGTATTAACCGCTGGAATAAGGCATTAGGATCGTCGATATAGCCCCTATGGATCGCATGGCCGCCTTTTCCCGAGAACAGCTGACGGCATTCCTACGCGGCATCAGCGCCCGGCAAGTTCGCCTTGCCAGCGGCCTGGTGCTGTTCGCCTACCTCCTCAGCCATTTTCTCAATCACGCGCTCGGCAACGTCTCGATGGAGGCGCTGGCGAGCGGCGTCTACTATCACACCCTGTTCTGGCAATTCCTGCCGATCACGATCCTGTTCTACACCGCCTGTCTGGTTCACACCTCGCTCGGCATCTGGGCGCTGTACGAACGCCGGCAGTTCCGCTGGAAGGCAATCGAGCCGCTTCAGCTGGTGCTGGGCCTGAGCGTCCCGGCGCTGGTGATCGCCCACATCATCGGCGTGCGGCTCGGTCAGACGCTGTACGGACATGAAAAGCTCTATCCACAGGTGCTGTTCGTGTACTGGGTGTGGGCACCGTCGAAAATCGGGATGATGCTCGCGGTCATGACCGTCTCCTGGGTCCACGGCTGCATCGGGCTTTATTTCTGGCTGCGCATGAAGGCGTTCTACAGGCGCGCCGCGCCGTTCCTGCTCGCTGCGGCCGTGCTGATTCCGACGCTTGCGATGCTGGGGTTCTATCAGGGCGGCCGCATGGTCCTCGAAAACGACAGCGCCGAATGGCGCGCGGAAAACCTGACGCCGGCCCAGATCGGCACGCCGGAACAGGCACGAGTGCTCGATCGCGTCACGGATTATTTCCTGTTCGGCTATTTCGGCCTGATCGGCATTGCGCTGCTGGCGAGGGGCGTCCGCGCCATCAACGAGCGCCGCCGCGGCATGATCAATCTCTCCTACGGCAACGGCCGCACGGTCCGCGTGCCCAAGGGCCTCAGCGTGCTCGAGGCCAGCCTGCGCAACAACGTGCCGCACGCCAGCGTCTGCGGCGGCCGTGCCCGCTGCTCCACCTGTCGCATCCGCGTCATCGGCGACCACAACGAACTGCCTGAACCCTCGCAGCGCGAGGCTTTCGTGCTCGGCCGGGTCGGCACGTCGGATCCATCGATCCGCCTCGCCTGTCAGTTGCGGCCGGACAGCGACCTCTCGTTCTTCCAGCTGTTCCTGCCGCATACGATGTCCACCGACGGCCACGAGCAGAATCCGACGCGGATCGGCCAGGAGCGCTATCTCGTCAGCCTGTTCGTGGACATGCGCGGCTCGAC
>DAIMKE010000048.1:0-13888 GCA_036721875.1 Bradyrhizobium sp.
GATCAGAACTGGCGACGAAAGACATCTTCATCTGCTCAAACTGCGGCGCCTGTCATGACGGCGAGGTCGAGCGCTGTCACGCCTGCAATGCTCCGATGGCGGGTGAGGTGCCGGTACAGCGGACGCTTCGGATCGACAACGTGGAAGCTGCTCCGGCAGAACGGATCACGGCGAACGATGAAGAACGTGTCCGGCAAGGCTTTGACATCCAGACTGTATTTTCCTGGCCGAAACGAGATGGTCGTGCACAGATCACGGAAGCCCATTTCCGCTGCGACGACGTTTCGATCTTCAATCTTCAATACGCGAACAGTGCCGAGATCAGTCGCATCAACAAAGGACTCAAGCGGCGTGCAAATCAGACCGTCTTCGGCTTTCACATTGATCCGCGCAGCGGGTATTGGGCGAAGTCAAGTGATGAAGACCCCGATGTCGATGTGCCGCCCGATGTCGTGAAGCCGGTTCGGATCGTTCCGATCGTTCGCGATCACAAGAACGCGCTTCTTTTCCGTTTCAATGATCCCACAGCCTATACGCCAGAGACCATCGCGACGGTTCAACACGCTTTCATGAGGGGCATCGAAGTCGTCTTCCAATTGGAAGAAGGCGAGATCCTCGGTGAACCGCTCCCCGCCCGCGACAATCGTCGTGCTGTCCTAGCTTACGAAGCCACAGAAGGTGGCGCAGGGGTTTTGAGCCGTTTGATCGAGGATCCTCATGCCCTCGGGAAAGTTGCCCGAGAGGCGCTGATCCTAATGCACTTCGATCGGGTCGATGACGCTATCGCTGCTGGCGATGCCAAGTTGCTCGTCAGCCACGACGAGGAGTCATGTGTCCGTGGCTGCTATCGTTGCCTGCTTTCCTATTTCAACCAACCTGATCACGAGTTGATCGACCGCACCCGCGACGAAGCCAAACAGATGCTGGTCGATCTGGCACGGGGCCAGGTGGTGCTCACAACCGGGGATCAGGCTGCAGAGGCCGGTGAATGGGTGAACGCCTTCATGGAGGTAGGACTTCCCGCCCCGGATCGGCCCGCCATCAAATTCTCCGATCAGGAAATGAGTTTCGCGTGGCGCAGTCATTTCGTAGCCGCGTGCATCTCTCCCCTCACGGAGACAACCCGCCAGGAAGCGGAAGCCAAGGGCTGGACGCTGTTCGAGTTACCAGAAGCTGTCACCGCGGGTGTACCCGGCGCGATGCGCTCGATGTTCGGGGAATGAGCTGATGACGATGAATTTTGCCCCGGGAGACCTGGTGCGAGCACGCGGACGTGAGTGGGTTGCGTTACCGTCGCCCCGGGATGGGATACTCGCGCTCCGCCCCCTCTCAGGCGGCGGGAACGATACCGTCGTCCTCGATCCAGCGTTCGAACTCTTGCCGGTCGAGTCCGCCCGTTTCGATCTCCCAGTCGATGCGGCGGCGACGGTTCAAGCCAAAGCGGCATTGCTGGCTGATGCGATGCGCCTAACGCTTCGCCGTGGCGCAGGCCCCTTCAGGTCTGCTGCCCAGCTCGCCTTTGAACCACGAACCTACCAGCTTGTTCCTCTACTGATGGCGCTTCGTATGGCGGCGCCGCGCCTTCTGATCGCGGACGACGTCGGCATCGGAAAGACGATCGAAGCCGGCCTCATCTTGCGCGAGCTGATGGACCGGGGCGAAGTAGATGCATTTTCGGTGCTTTGCCCACCGCATCTCGTCGAACAATGGCTCGGAGAACTGAAGGCCCGCTTCGGGATTGACGCTGTTCCGGTCACTTCCAGCACCGCCAGCCGGTTGGAACGCGGTCTGCCACTCGGCCAGACTCTGTTTGAGGCCTATCCCTTCACGGTCGTCAGCCTCGACTACATCAAGGCTGAGAAACGCCGCGAGGGTTTCGCGCGCGCCTGCCCGGACTTCGTCATCGTCGATGAAGCCCATGCCTGCGTGGGAACACATAAGGGCAAGCAGCAGCGCTTCGATCTTCTGCAAGGCCTGGCTCGGGATCCGGATCGCCGAATGATCTTTCTCACCGCTACGCCGCATTCCGGTGATGAGGAGGCTTTCGCGCGCCTCCTCTCGCTGATCGATCCGTCATTCGCCTCGCTGGACTTCGAAGACGCGCGGTATCGTGAACGTCTGGCCCGGCATTTCGTGCAACGGCGTAGAATCGATCTCGTCACCGGAGATTGGGACGAGGAGCGCGCCTTCCCGAAACATGAAACCACCGAATTTGCCTATCATTTGTCCGACGCCCATCGAGATTTCCAGGAAGCCGTTCTCGACTACTGCTTCGGTATTGTCTCCCAGGCGGGATCAGGGCAGCGGGAACAACGTCTCGCCTTCTGGGGCACGCTGGCATTGATGCGCTGCGTCGGCTCTTCGCCGGCCGCCGCTCTGAGCGCATTGCGGAACCGCTTGTCGAGCGAGAGCGAACGCCTCGAGCCCCAAATTTACGATGACGATGGAGACGAAGAGGACGCTGTCGATCTCGAGCCCGGCATGGCATTCGATGTCGATCCGGCGCTCCTCGCACTGGTGAAGCGCACGGAGGAATTGGTCGGCACGCCAGATCCGAAGCTGGCCGCTTTGATCGAGACACTGACACCGATCATCAAAAAGGGTGCAAATCCCGTCGTCTTCTGCCGCTATCTGGCAACGGCCGAGCATGTTCGCGATGGTCTGCGCAAAGCCTTCCCGAAGCTGACCATCGAATCTGTGACGGGCGTTCTTACGCCGGATGAACGCCGCGATCGTGTCGCCGACATGGCCCCGTCGGACGAGGAAAAGCCGACCCAGCGTCTTCTCGTCGCCACCGATTGCCTCTCGGAAGGGATCAACCTGCAACAGCTCTTCGACACTGTCGTCCACTACGACCTGTCGTGGAATCCGACCCGGCACCAGCAGCGCGAAGGGCGTGTCGATCGTTTCGGCCAGCCGGCGGACCTTGTCCGGTCGATCATGATGTTCTCGCCCGACAGCGCAATCGACGGTGCCGTGCTTGAGGTCATCCTTCGGAAGGCCGAGGAAATCCGCAAGGCAACAGGCGTGACCGTACCACTCCCGGAGGAGCGCGGACCTGTGACGGACGCACTGATGGCATCGATGATGCTGCGGCGTCGTGGAAGCCCCCAGCTTACGCTCGATCTTCGCTTCGAGGACAGCGTGAAAGCCGTGGAAGCGCGGTGGCGTGACGCTTCTGAAAACGAGCGGAAATCTCGGGCGCGTTTCGCACAGAACGCCATGAAACCGCAGGAAGTCGCGCCGGAATGGGAAAAGGTCCGTGCGCTGCTCGGCTCCCCTGCTGATGCGCGCGTTTTCGTCGAACGAGCGATGGCACGTTTCGGCATACCGCTAGAACCCAGGAAAGCCATGCTTCTGGCCCATGTCGACGCCCTCGATGCCGGGCTGCGCGCGCGTTTGGCCGAACACGATTTAAAAGGATCGGTACGCCTGGCGACGATGGAGCCGGCGCCATCAGGCACAGCGTTGCTCACCAGAACACATCCGCTGACAGCGACGCTTGCCGAGGCGCTGGTGGAGGCATCGCTCGATCCTGAGTCCTTGTCCGGGCTGGGCGTCGGTCGTGTGGGCGCCTGGCCGACCGCCGCCGTCCAGCAAGTGACCCGCCTGGCGCTCCTGCGTATCCGTTTCAAGCTGACGGTTCATGCCCGCAAGGAGCGGCTGCTACTGGCGGAGGAAGCGGCTCTGGTGGCGGTTCAGGGGACGCAGATCGTGGCGGTCGGCGAAGAGGCGCGCGAGCTGCTCAATACCCCCGCGACGGCCGATCTCGCGCCTGTCGCGCGGGACAGATTCATCGCCAAAGCCAAGGAAGAGCTGCCCAGCCTGCTCGACGGATCGATCGCCGAATTCGTTCGGTCGCGTGCTGAAGAGCTTATGCACGATCACGCTCGCCTCCGCATCGCCTCTGGGTCTGCGTCCCGCGTCACCGTGGAGGCCGTGCTGCCTCCTGACGTCATTGGTCTTTTCACACTGATGCCGGGGGAGGCCTGAGCCATGGCGCGCAAACCCGTCACCGATATGTCGGCATGGCCTTCCCTCACGCTGGAAGGCAACCTCATCGCCCCGGCCATGGTTGCCAGCATCGACCGCCGGCAAGCCTCCGATCAGGCGGAAGAGGATTATCGCATCCGTAAGGGGCTGACGATCCGCGAGGAGATTTCAACCTCCTTCCGCGTTGGCCAGTCCCATTTCGACGCCTTCACGAAGCTTCAAAATCCCTCGGTCGAGGCGACCCGTCGCTTTGTCCGCGCCTTCCTCACGGAGACCTTCGGCTTCGACGATCTCGCTCCGGCCGATGGCACGCTCTCTTTCCTCGCCGGCGGCCGTGTCCCGATTGTCGTCGTGCCGCCATCCGAGGAAAAGCTCGACCGCCGCAGCCCGACACTTTCGACCGACCGTTCGCGCTCTCCGGCCTTCGCGCTTCAGGACTATCTCAACGACCGTGACGACGCACTTTGGGGACTGGTCACGAACGGGACCGTCCTGCGTCTCATGCGCGACAATGCCTCGCTGACGCGGCCAGCCTATGTGGAAGCCGATCTCGCCCAGATATTCACTAACGAGGACGCTGCCTCCTTCGCGGTCCTCTGGTCCCTGATCCACCGCACACGGTTCGGTACTGCTAGCGCCCCGGCCACGGATTGCGCGCTGGAGCGCTGGCGTGATGCCGGTTCCCGCGAAGGCGAGGCCGCGCGTGACCGGCTGGCGGCGCAGGTGGAAATCGCGCTCCGGGTGCTCGGCTCGGGCTTCCTCGAAGCCAATCCCGATCTCACCACGCGCCTGAAGTCGGGCGAGATCGACCTGACCGAATGGTTCAACGAGCTTTTGCGCCTCGTTTATCGTCTGATCTTCCTGATGGTGGCGGAAGACCGGAATCTGCTTCATCCCGAAACGGCGACACAGGATGCCCGCAAGCTCTACCGCGAAGGCTATAGCCTCGCGGCGTTGCGCGCCTCATGCTTTCGCGCGGCCACCTGGGACAAGCATCACGACCGCTACGAGGGCATCAAAATCGTCTTCCGTGCGCTGGCGCACGGACAAGAGGCGCTCGGCCTGCCGGCGCTCGGGGGGCTTTTCAGCAACGACAAGCTGCCGCATCTCGAAACGGCGCGGCTGCGCAATCGCGCCTTCATGGAGGCGCTCTATCGCCTCTCCTGGCTTTCCGACAAAACCGGCATGACGCCGGTGAACTGGCGCGCGATGGAGACCGAGGAGTTGGGCTCGGTCTATGAATCCCTGCTCGAACTCCAGCCGCAACTTGGCGAAGACGGCAAGAGCCTGCACTTCGCCTCGGAGGCGGCGGAGCAAAAGGGCAACCAGCGCAAAATCACCGGCTCCTATTATACGCCCGACAGTCTGGTGCAGCTTCTGCTCGACACCACGCTCGACCCGGTGCTCGACGAACGGGAGGCTGAGGCCGACGATCCGGCCGAAGCGCTGCTGGAAACCACCGTCATCGATCCCGCCTGCGGATCGGGCCATTTCCTGCTCGCGGCGGCGCGGCGCATCGCCACCCGTGTTGCTCGGCATCGCACGGGCGGCGTCCCTTCGGCGGCGGATTTTCGTCATGCATTGCGCGACGTCGCCTGCCGCTGCCTCTATGGCGTGGACCGCAATCCGATGGCGGTCGAACTGACCAAGGTCGCGCTATGGATCGAAGCGCTGGAACCGGGCCGGCCGCTCGCTTTCTTCGATGCACAAATCCGATGCGGCGACAGCCTGATCGGTGTGTTCGACCGCGCCATGTTGCGCGAAGGGCTGCCCGACGAAGCATACAAGCCGCTCACCGGCGACGACAAGGAACTCTCCCGCCGTTATGCCCGTCTCAACAAGGAACAGCGCGAGCGGGCCAAGGGGGCACCCCAACTGTTCAAGAACTGGTCGCCGCCTGAAATCCTGGCCGAGCGGGATCATAAGCTGAAGGCGATGGCCCAGGACGATCTGGCGAGCGTCGAGGCCAAAGCGCTCGGTTTCGAGGCGATACGCGCGTCGACCGCTTGGCAGAACCTGAAAACAGCTAGCGACCTTTACGTCTCGGCCAATTTCTACATGGCTGCGTTCTTCACCGCGAAAGCAGGCGACGCATCAGGCACCGATGCCATGCCACTCACTGAGCATGTATGGCAGGCGGCGGGTGGCCAGCCTCCGGCCGAACATCTGAGCCAAGGCGCCGCGCTGACCTCCGAGAAGGTGAGCGCCTTTCATTGGTTCATCGAATTTCCCGAGATCATGGAGCGCGATGGCGGCTTCGATGTCGTCATTGGCAATCCACCTTGGGAGCGCATGAAGCTCACAGAGCAAGAGTTCTTCGCTGCGCGCTCACCGGAGATCGCTGCCGCGCCGAACAAGGCGGAGCGCCAAAAGCTGATTGATACCTTGGAAACCGCCGATCCCGAGAGCGCGGACGGCCGCTTATGGCAGGATTTCGTCTCCACCAAGCGCACGGCGGAAGCGGCCAGTGAATTTGCGCGATCATCGGGCCGCTATCCCTTCACCGGACGCGGCGACGTCAACACCTATGCCCTATTTGCTGAGCTGTTTTCACGTCTCGCAAAAAAGTCCGGTCGGTCGGGCGTGATTGTGCCAACAGGCATCGCGACAGATTATACCTATCGTCTCTTTTTCTCTGATCTTGTGACCAATAGGAAGCTGTTATGCGCCCTTATGTTCGACAATGCTTGGAAACTTTTCCCGTCAGTCCACCCAGATACTCCATTTGGGATATTCGTGTTTGGCATCTCCGGTTCTGATCCAGTCTTTTGTGCTTACGCTCTCTGCATTGAGCACGCTTTGGATTCTCAGCGTCGTTTCACGCTGACACCTGATGAGATCGCCCACATCAATCCGAACACGAATACCGCGCCGGTTTTTCGCTCGCATGCCGATGCGGAACTAACTGCAAAGCTCTACGCCCGCGCCCCAGTGCTGATCGAGGAGAGATCGCTGGAGAACGGTGGGAACATCAATCCTTGGGGCATCACGTTCCAAACGATGTTCCATATGTCCAACGATTCCGGCTTCTTTCGCACGCCCACGCAGATGGAGGGTGACAGCTGGCAACGTGATGGCATGGACTGGGTGCGGGAAGTGGCGGCGGGTGTCGAACGCCGCGTGCCGCTCTACGAAGCCAAGATGATCCACCATTTCGATCATCGCTGGGCAACCTATGGCGCTGGCGCGAGTGATGATGAGGAAGGCACCCGCGATTGCACCCTTGCCGAAAAGCAGACCCCGGAATTCGAGCCATCGCCGCGTTACTGGGTGCCCGAAGACGAGGTCCTCCTCCGCGCCGCCCGCGTGCCATCGGCGCTGAAAAGCGCCGTCAGGCAGGGACGCGGCGAAGGCGGTAAGGGACGGCGCAAGGCCGACACCGACGCGCAAGAAGGCGGTCGCGTCGCCGCGCTCAAAGCATTCGTCACCTGGCTGTCCGGTGCCATTCCCGCACTCGAAGGACGACCGGCCAGAGAAGCCGACATCTTCCGTCTTCTCGGCCGTGCGCAGGATTACCGTGGGGCGTTGAAGGCATCACCAGAACGCTTCCTGCTCGATCCCAAGACTCTTGTTGCTGGCGTCAACATGCAGCGTGAAACGCCGCTGACGGCAGATGATCTCGCTCTCATCGCCGATGGACAGAAGGATGCGCTCGCGCTTGCCGAGATGTTGATCGCGGTCAAGCAACCGCGTTGGCTCATGGGGTGGCGAGACATCACCAATGCCACCAACGAGCGGACGGTGATTGGCACCACTTTCCCCAAGGTAGGCGTCGGAAACAACCTGCCCATTTGGTACCCAGGGCATCACATCGACGGGAAATTGGCAGCGGCCTTCGTCGGGATGTTGTCTTGCATGGCCTTCGATTTCTCCGCGCGTCACAAAGTCGGCGGGACGCACCTTAATTTCTTCATAGCACAGCAACTCCCCGTCCTCCCGCCTTCGGTTTTCTCATCGGACGATCTCGGCTTCGTCAGCCCGCGTGTGTTGGAACTGACCTATACCAGCCGTGCCATGAAGGCTTGGGCGGAGGATCTGGGATATTCCGGCCAGCCCTTCGCTTGGGACGATGATCGTCGCGCCCAGTTGCGTGCCGATCTGGACGTTTTCTTCGCCCGGAAATACGGCCTGACCGATGAGGAACTGCGCTATGTGCTCGACCCCGCCAAGGCCAAAGGCGCGGACTACCCCTCGGAAACATTCCGTGTCCTGAAAGAAAAGGAAACCCGCCTCTACGGCGAATACCGCACCGAGCGTCTGGTGCTCGATGCCTGGAAACGGACGGAAGCCAACGCAACACCAGCCTCGCTTCCCGCGTTCGTCACGCTACCGTCCCCTGGCGATCTTCCAGATGGCGCGTGGGCGTGGCCGGCCAGCATTCAACCGCGCGACCGTCTTCGCTACGCGGCACAGTATGCGCTTTGGCAGATGGCCCTGGCGACCGATGGTTCACATATCCGGTTTGCCATCGCCAGCCTCGCGGAACCTGCACTGCTCACGCCCTTGCTCACCGCCGACGATCAGAAACAGTGGACCAGACTTCTTGGCGCGACCGCACAGCCTGCGCAGGGAACGACCAGGCTGAATCCGGCAATTAACGCCGCATGGCGTTCCATGTTCGAGACATTGATTACATCAGGCCAGTTGGCAGAAAGCGCCGACGGAGCATGGGCGTTGGGGCAGCATTTCAGCACGGCAGGGTTGGAGGAAAATTCCATTCATGGCCAGCGAGCCGCCTTCGCATTGCGCGCGGTGCGCAGCATGGAAATCGGCAAGCTCACCGCCGCCGTCGCGCAGGAAGACAGTGTGATCTGGGCGAGGTTCGGCCATGGCTAGTCAGGCCGACCTTTTCGCCCCGGTGATGAAACCACCGAAGGCGCCGGAAGGCCGGCGCGGCCCTCGGCTTTGGGTTCGCCGTCTGGCGATTTTCAAGGATCGCCAGACCCTCATCCGCGATGTGTCACTGAAACCCGGCCTCAACATCATCTGGACGCCGGACATGTCCAGCAGCGGCCGCCGCGCCTTAGCGCATGGCAGTGGCAAGACCACCTTCTGTCGCCTGCTTCGGGCCTGTCTCGGCGAACCGGGCTATGCAACCGACGCCCAACGGTTGCGCCTCATGGCGCGACTTCCCAATGGTCTGTTCGCGGCAGAGATCCTGATCGACGGCGTATGCTGGGTTGCCATCCGCCCGCTGGGGCTGCCGGGCGGAGAATTTGTCGTTCAGGCTGACACCATCGAAGACGCGATCGCGCGGGGACGTAGCGATGGCGATCAAGGAGCTATCGATCCTGTCATCATCGGTACGTTCTTCCCGACGTTGACGGGAGCGACGCCGCCGGAGATCGGTCGCGAGCAGGTCTGGGATGTGCTTCGGGGCTGGCTGACGCGCGACCAGGAATGCCGTCTCGCCGACATCCTCGCCTGGCGTTCGTCACAGACCCAGACCCGTTCCCGCGCGCAGGTTCTGGGCGAAACCGCAAAGTTGACCATGGTTCGCCTTGCCTTGCGCGCCCTCGATGCGGAAGAGCGTGCGGCCGCCGCCCGTGAGCGGGAGCTGGTGGCCACGGTCGAGGACGAGCGCCGCCGCCATGCCTATCAGCAACAACGATATGCTGACGGCTTAAAGGCGGTAAGGCTGGCATTGGGGGCCAGCGATGAGGTCGGGTTCGAAGACACGATCGACCAAAAGGGGTTGGTTTCGTTGGCAGAGGCCGCGCTGGCCGAAGCCATGCGGACGGCCGTCCCGAAGCCTCCCGATGTTGGAGCCATCTTTGCTCGCCAAAAGGCCCTCAATGCCGAGCGGGAAACGCTGAAGACGAAACAGCAGCAGTTGGACAACGACGCGCGTTTCAAGCGAGGCGAGGCCGAACGCTACCGCTCCGAAGCCAACCTGGGTGAGATCGACATCACGCAAGGCCGGATCAGGGTGTGCCCCGTGTGCCGGGTCAGCATCGACGAGATCAAGGCGAACGGATGCGGCATCTCGCTCGAACCATGTGATCTGGCCGCACTGAAGTCAGCCATAGCAGACAAGCAAAAGAAGGCCGCCGATCTGGATGCTGAAGCCGGCGGTGCGGAGCAGGAGAGCAAGCTCGTTGGGGCACAGATTCAGCAGTTGGAGCCGAAGCGGCTCGCGCTGGAGGCTGAGGTCAAAACCGCAGATGACGCCACCCGCGCCGCGCACGCCGTGACGAAGGAGATTCAGGACAGAATCTATCGTGCGAGACGCACGCTCGACGATGTGCGATCGCTCCGCGAGAGCGCGAAGAATGAAAAACCTGCTCCTTCCGGAACTGCGGCTTTGGATGCCGTTCGCGCGCAGTTGGATGCCGGGCGCACGCGGGCGCGTGTCGCCATCAGGACGCTGGAGGAGCGGTATCAAGGCGTCATGGCTGCCTGGCTACCCGAGGGAATTACCAGCGCCATCAAGCTGGATGGCCACGGCCTGAAAGTCGATGCTGAGTTCGCAGGACGAGGCGAGGTATCCACCGCGGCTCTGGACTCGCTCAAGATCGTCGCCTTCGACCTCGCGGCACTGCATATGGCCATTGAGGAACAGGCCGATCTGCCGGCCTTCCTTATCCACGACAGCCCGCGCGAAGCCGACCTGGATGGGCAGCTCTATGCCGGCCTGTTCAACCTCGTACATCAGTGGGAGGAAGCAGGAACTCCGTGTTTTCAATACATCGTAACGACGACCACCGCCCCGCCGCCTGAATTGCAGGACGAACGCTACGTCCGGCTTCAGATGAGTTCGACACCGGCAGAAATGCGGTTGTTTGCGATGGATATTTGAGTTTCGACATGGCTCTTGAGGCTCCCCAATCCTTCATCGTCCGGGAAGAATGTGAGAAAGCCGCCTCGCATAACGGCTTTCGTCGTGTTCTGGGCGAGGAAGCCGGATGGCGCGCCTTCGCGTCCACGACGGCGCACGGCGCCATCTATCTGGCTGCTGAAAGCAGTCATGGGCCGTGGTTTCTCGCCACCGACCATGCCGGCGTCGTCGCGGAACTGGACTGGCCAACCGCCGCCATGCCCGGCCCCGGCACGCGGCGCTACGCCTTCAATGCGCTGGGCGAACTCTACGCGGCGTTGAATCGCGTCTATGCCCTGGCGATCAGCCTTCCCGACGCACCTCTGCGCGAGTTCGAGCAGCGCGTGGCCGACCTGCCTCGAACCACCGAGGTCGAGCGCTTGGTAGTGCAGAGAATCGGACAGGACATCTTTCGCGATCGCCTGATGGATTACTGGCAGGGGCGCTGCCCTCTGACGGGGATCTCTGATCCCGCATTGCTGCGTGCCTCGCACATCATCCCCTGGGCTGATTGCGAAAGCGATGCCGAGCGGCTCGACGTGCATAACGGCCTGCTGCTGTCAGCGCTCTGGGATGCCGCCTTCGATCGCGCGCTCGTGGCCTTCGACGACACCGGAGAACCGGAGTTTTCGCCGGCACTCAGCGATAAGGCGCGTGCCGAATTACGCTGGAGCGCCCCAATTCCGCTGACGGACGAGCACCGTCGGCGGCTCGCTCGCCATCGAGAGCGCGCGGCCAGAAGCAGTGCATGATCAACCGATGCGCGGACATCGCCGAACGGGTAAACCGTGCGGCAGGTTAAAGGGAACTGGGGAAAGCGTGGGACTGTATAAGAAGTGGTGTGACGCCACCAGGGAAAAGGACAAGCGCAAGCGCTACTGGACCTACGTCGAGAAGGACGGCGGCCGTGACGAAATTCGCGATGACCTCGCCGAGAGGATCCGCTCGCACTACGATCGGCTTGAACGTATCGCCGAGGACGTGGACCGGCTCGGATACAAGGTCGCTGCCAAGATTCTCAGCGAGGCGATGCCGCAGACGCCCAAGGGTCGCTCCGGCGATCTAGGCGAGATTCTCGCGGCCGAGCTGGTGGAGGAAGAGATTGGCCTGCGAGTCCCTGTGCGCCGCCTTCGCTACAAGGACGGCCGCAACATGGCCATGCGCGGCGACGACTTCATCGGCGCCGGATACGATGGGGACGGCGAGAAGCTCTGGCTACTGAAGGGCGAAGCCAAGAGCAACAAGGTGCTCGGCAAGGCCACGGTCACGAGCGCCCGCAAGGTTCTCAACCGCGACAGTGGCCGCTGCACGCCCGATTCCCTGCTGTTCGTCGCGAACCGCCTACTGGAGAGCAACGACCCGGACGACAACGCGCTGGGCCGCAGCCTCCGTGACGAAGTGGGTCTGAAGTCCCTTCGCGCCGATCGCATCGACCACATGCTCTTCACTGTGTCGGGCAACGGCCCTCACACCTCACTGAAGGAGGATCTCGACGCCACGGGGACCAACCGGGACCACTATGTCGTGAACATCCACGTCGAGGATCACCAGGACTTCATCGCGGCCATGTATCAGGAGGCGGAAGATCTTGGAGACGATTGACGAACTGACCGCGTTCCTGGCAACCGCGACCGTCGACGGCATCCTCGGGCGTCTGCTCTATCGTGGCGCAGCTTGGTCGCTGATGCGCGAGGAAGGCGTGTTGCCGGCGAATGCGCCACCACTCGGCGCGACGATCGAAACTGATCTTGCCGAACACGGCTTCGCCCTGCTTCGGGGCGCGATGGCCCTGCGTTCTCAGGCCGGTGCATCGGAATTGACCGGCAAGGCTTTCGAGCGCGCCGCTAACGCCTTCGAAGCCCTTGTACGCAACGGCGACCCGGAGTCGCCCGATCGCGGTTTCCGGCGCACGATCGCCGCTGCGGCCTATCACCTGGCCGGCTTTTCGGCCGTCGCCTATTCGCTCTTCAACGAAACGGCGGAAGACCTCAACGCTTCGCCGGGGGAGACGGCGATCCGGCACCTGATCCTGCGCAACCTTGGTCAGTTGCGCGGCTTCGTCCGCGAGTGGTTGGACGATGAGGCGCACGGCGACGAGCTGATCGCTGAGGCACTAACGGGCGAGGAGCCCGACATAGACGAGGTGCTATCGACCATCCTCAACACGACGATCTGTCGGGCTCTCGCCCATTTTGACTTTGCGCTCGAGACGGGCGAGGTCGAACCGATCGAAAGCGCGCGGGAGTTGCTCGGCACAGCGGTCAGCCTGGCGGACAACGCCGAGAATGTTCCGCTGTGGTGGATATCGAACCTTTGCCGCCACCTGATCGACGACCTCTGGCAGCACTCACTGCATCAGAACCTGCCGACCGAGCCTCCCGAGGGGACGGAGGAGAAATACCCGGACCTGCGCCGGTTGTTCATTTCGTCGCTCTACGCCCGCAAGACGTCTGAGGTGGAGCTATGGCCATCGCAGCGCGAGGCGGCTAAGCGTTCCACGGACGTTACCGACGATCTGGTCGTTGCCCTGCCGACCAGCGCCGGCAAAACGCGGGTGGCCGAGATCGCCGCGCTCATGACCTTGTCGTTAGCACGCCGGGTGCTGATCGTTACGCCGTTGCGCGCCCTGTCGGCGCAGACCGAGCGGTCCTTCAGGAAGACCTTCGCCCCTCTCGGCTTCAGCGTCTCCTCGCTTTACGGCGCCAGCGGCCTTTCGGCCGGTGACGAAGACGCCCTGCGCACCCGCGAGATCATCATCGCGACGCCCGAAAAACTCGACTTTGCGCTGAGAAGCGACCCTTCCTTGATCGACGATGTCGGCCTGATCGTCCTGGACGAAGGCCACATGATCGGCCCGAGCGAGCGTGAAATCCGCTACGAGACGCTGGTGCAGCGCCTGCTTCGGCGCGCCGATGCGGCCGACCGTCGGATCATCTGTCTCTCCGCCATCTTGCCGAGCGGCGACGAACTGGACGATCTCACCGCCTGGATTCGCTCCGACGAACCGGGTGAGCCTGTGCGTTCCGATTGGCGCCCGACGCGGCAGCGGTTCGGCGCGCTCACCTGGCGGGGCAAGGA
>DAIMKE010000049.1:0-3595 GCA_036721875.1 Bradyrhizobium sp.
ACCAACACCAATTGCGGCGTTCGTGTCGTGCAGGGCGCACACCGAAACTATATGACCGACTTCATCCGCGATCCCCGCAGCGGCGGCTGCGCCGCCGGTGTGTCGCCCGCAAATCTCGGCTTCCGCCTGGTGGTCGAGGACAAAAACTGGCAAGCGCTGCAAAGAACGATCGTCGCAACTTTCAGGCCGGGCTAGAACGAGTGCTCCTTCGGTCAATAGGAGATGTCCCCTACTCGCCTTCTCGATCCCATTTGCTTCGTCCGGCGCCCACAAATTGCTGAATGACCGCTTTGCGCCAAGAGGAGCCATGGGCATGCAAATTGTGAACGGGGAAAAGTTCCTTGACCTGCTTGGTCGTGCATCAAGCTGCGGGAGTGCTGCAAGTGTTGTTGCTGGGCTTTCGTCTCGATCGGGAATTGGCGGAGCGAATGGGATTGCTACGCCGATCACAGAAAGATTCCCATAAAGTCTGCCCGATTGACACAAGCACCTGAACTAATGACCATGTCGGTCAAAGCGGCCGCTCATGATCGCGCGAAATACCTGCTCACCCATCGCGTGTAAATCGCCGCTCACCATCAGCTAAATGCGCACTCGGGAAACTAAAGGAAGAGGAATTATATCATGAGCTTTCGCGATATCGTTGTTGATGCGTGCCCAAAGAGCGACATACATCGGACGCTTGAGCGCGCGCACGAAATAGCTGTTGAGTTCGGAGCGAAACTGACCGTCGTCTCGTACGCCTGGCCGCGGACGTCGATTGTGGGCGACGTTTTGGTGGGGAATGCATTCTCTATCCAGGAGCGAACACGGGCGATGGAAGAAGCCCTGGGCGCGACGCGCAGTGCTTTCGACAGCGTGTTTGCGGCAAAGCCGGTCGAAGTCGAGTGGTGCTCCGGCATTATCGAGCCGACCGCGGCGCTGTTTGACCATCTTCTCTCCGCTGATTTGCTCATCACCAGCGCGTCTGAAGAAAAGACCTGTGTTTCACCGGATGCGGCTGAACTTGCTTTGCGGTCAGGAACGCCCGTTCTTCGTCTTGGCCGGAACTTGGCGGCATGCCGCTTCCCCAACGTCGTGGTGGCCTGGAAGGACTGTTCGCAAGCTCGCCGGGCTGTGCATGATGCACTGCCCATTCTCAAGCGTGCTGATAGTGTGACGATCGTCGGCGTTGGAGATGAAGTGTCCATCGACCGACTTGAAGCGGTGGACGAACATTTGCGTCGTCACGAAGTGACGACCGGTCATCTGCATGTGCCGCGTTCTCAAGGAGATATATGCGCCAACCTGCTCACCCAGGCACAGCGCGAGGGCGCAAGCCTGATAGTTGCCGGCGTCTATAGCCGTGGTCCGTTCGCGGAGCGCGTGCTGGGTGGTGTGACCAGCGAGATGCTGAAAAATACCGAGACATCCTGGTTCATGGCTCATTAAGTGAGTTGCAGCGAGACGCTGAGACGGTCGCAACCTCTGCTTGATTGCGATCTGGCGCAGGAGGAGCGCCGGCCGAGGTCCGTCGGCCGGCTTTTCTCGTTAGTGGTGAGAGCCGCCATGCCCCCCGCCGTGGCCCCCACCGTGGCCACCGCCATGCCCGCCGCCGTGATGGCTGCCACCATGACCGCCGCCGTGATGACCGGCACCATGCCCGCCGCCGTGATGGCCGCCACCATGACCACCACCGTGATGGCCACCACCATGACCACCGTGATGACCACCAAAGTGACCGCCATGATGACCACCGTGCCCCGCGAAGATATGGCCGAAGCCATGACCGTGATGCTGAACCTGGATTATCTCGTTCTCCAGGGAGATCGAGGTGGGCGCCAACGGCGCAGCGAAACTAGCGGAAAGGCTGGCAACCAATACGACGGTTGCGGCAAGCGTGGATAACATTGCTTTGCGGAATGACATGGTAGCTCCTTTAAGGTCTGGTAGCAGGGATCTGCTCCGATAGTCCGAAGCATATGCCGGGACCCAACGCTTGAATGTGAGCTACAGCACACAGGGTGAGGCGAGCTTTTTCTGCGTAGGCAAATCTGCCAACGAGTTCGCATTGAACCCGAAAAGGCATCGGTAGCGGGTGCGTGCAACGACGAGGCAGACCGTCCCGGGAAGGCTCGCTCCCACGATGTTGATGACTTCGTCGGCGCCGTCGCGACGTTGACAATTCAACGAAGGCTCGGTCGCTGAGCTCATGCAGAACGACTGCACGGCCTTTGAGCGGCAGCTATCGCGATCAGTCTACAGCAGTAGGTAAGCCCTTGTTGATCGCCGGTTCCCCGCCAAGCTTGGTTCATTCCATACCTTCCGCCACCCTGCTTGCCCGCCCGACAGGCGTATTGAGATCGACGGAATACAGAAGCAGCGCGGACGCAACGGCCAGGATCAGTCCCTGCGAGATGTGGTGTTCGGCCATCGCCGCTCCCAGCGCACCTTCAAGCAAAGGGTTCGAACGCCCCATTTGATACCGGCAACGCAAGCAACGCAGGAGCATGCTCCGTTTGCGCATTCTCGGTTATGCACGACTTGGACTAAAAGGTTACTATCGAACGACCGGAATCATGTCCGGGCAACGGCTGCTCTCTCCGCGCGATTTGCGTATGTCAACCTAAAGTCTGGCCTATCTCTCGAAAGAGAAAGCGGCCCGAGTATCATGTGCGAATTTTCCTAATGCTCACGCCGCTGTTGATGTTGGGGAACAACGACGTGTGGCATCACGATATGCGGCACTACATGTTGCGGCTGCACATGACCGGGATTGGCGTGTCGCGGTGCCTCGTAGTGAGGCGTCCCGTGCCGGGGTGCCTCATGGCCCTCCCTCGCGCGCTCATGGTGCTGCACCTGTAATGCGGTCGAACTTTGGCCAAAAATTGCAACGGGGGACCGCGGAGCCGCGTTTGCACCGCCCACACTCAGGACCACACCGACGACTACCCAAATTGCCTTTCCGAGCATTAGTTCCTCCGTAGTAGCTGACGGTGCACAGGATGCGTAATTCGCGAACTCCGCGAGTCACATGATCCTCGCACGCACATTCACTCGCCCGCACATTCAACTGTCTCCTCGGGCGACAACCCGTCGCAATGAGGCATATGGACGCGGCGGAATGGCTGACCTGATGCGGCAGCTTTGTATGAAAGAAGAAGCCCGCATTGCTGCGGGCTTCTTGATCAATGGCGACCGAATCCGCCACCATGTCCACCGCCGAAGCCCCCTCCGCCATGTCCACCGCCGAAGCCAAGGCTTATGCTCGGACCCCCATGACCATAGCCGCCACCATAAACCGGTCCACCGTAACCATACCCGCCACCACCGTAGTAGGGCTGCGGAGCGTAGTAAGCCCGTCGCGGAGCGTAGCCGCCGTAGTATGGGCGGGCATAGCCGCGCGAATGACGATAACCCCGATGACGTGAACTAAAATCCGTCGACTGCGATACGTCGGTCGCGGCCTGTGCCTTCACCGTATTGTCCGTGGCGTTTGCTCCGGAACCGCCGAGCAGTGCAGCTGCGCCGACGGCAAAAACGATAGCTAACCTTTTCATGGGAATATACTCCAAATAGTGTGTGGAGTAGCAATTGACGCTGAGCATCTATGTTC
>DAIMKE010000049.1:3605-13829 GCA_036721875.1 Bradyrhizobium sp.
GGGCAACATTAATTCGTCGTAACTGCCTGAATATCCATTCATATTGATTAACCAATTGTTGGACGACGTAGAGTTGAGATACCTACCGCAATCACGCCTACACCACCGGCCTTCCATATTTCTCCATAGGAATTTGGGGCAAGGAAAACGATTTTCCATTGCGTGATGAGTTTCGATCATCGAGACCAAGCAACAATGACGGGCATCAGCCGAATGGTTCGACTCGGACAGACCAAACAAGCCCTTGCAAGGTCTCACGGCATGTCTACGATCCAACCGGTCATCCTTGTCATCGGACTTCTCGCGACGATCGTCCTGGCGGCGACGGTAGCGGGGATCCTGTTGCATCGCGCATTCCCGGACAACCAATGGGATACTCCCGTCGGACCACTTGGCGCAGCGGCGGCGGTGCTCGCACTGGCGAGGGTGTTCTTTCGCAAATGAGTCCCGGCCTCGGGGATGCAGGCGGAAACGGCGAGAGAAACACGGGCTGAATACGTAATGCTGTTCGGTCGAACCCGACCTTTGCGCACGTGTCAAAACAACGCTGGCAAAGTAACGATCGTCAGCATCTCTGCCACCAAATATAGAACACGCCGCCTGCGCGCCCCGCGCGGAATCGTTGCCGTATTCCAATCGTGGCCCATTTGCTGTCGGCCGCGCTGTACGAATTCCTCGATATCGACGTCACCGCTCCTGGCGGGAGGATCGTGGTGGCGATGTCCTCGACCAAGACACGGATACCTCGGCAAGGGAATGTCCGCAGAACATCTTTGTGTACCGAGAATCTAAATCCGAACGTATGGACGATGAAGTCCGCCCAGTAAGGCGCGCGAATCGATGACGCCGGATCGCTGAACCTTTTGGCATTTGAGTCATCGACCACTCGCGAATCTTGATTCAAGCGGCTTAGCCGAGATGCACGCATCAAGCGCGTCCATGTGGCGCTGGCGCGGATGATGTCCGGACTTCGAATATCTGATCGTCGATCCCACCATCATCCGGGCGCATCAGCACGCCCAGCACGCCGCCGGGGCGAAAAAAGGGGGGCTGATCAGGCGCTCGGCCGCTCGCGCGGTGGCCTGAACACAAGATACGTATGGCCGTTCGCGGCTTGGTATGTCCCGTGCGGTTCACCCTTACCGCAGGACAGAAGAGCGATGCCCGCAAGCCGCCGCCTTGGTCGCAGGATTACCTGCCGAGGTCGTTATGGCCGATACGGCCTGTGATGCCGATCACTTGCGCCAAGCCATTGCTGCCAAGGGCGCGCTCGCCGTCATCTCCGACAACCCGTCGCGCGCGCTCAAATATCCACTCGACAAGCATCTCCATGCCCAGCGCCATCTCGTAGAATGCTGCTTCTCAAAACTCGAGCAATTCCGCCGCGTCACAACCCGCTTCGAAAAGATCCACTAGAAATTACCGTGCCGTCGTCACTCTCGCAGCCATCATCCTATGGATGCAATAAGTGTCAACACGACCTGGAGAGTAGTTATTGCAAGAGGAGCTTGTCTAGAACTTCAACCCGCCAATCGCGCCCGGATCGTCGCACCAAACTATTTTCTTATAGTCGAATCCGACTTCGATTGTCGGCTTGAGCACGGCGAAAAAAGGCGAGATGTCAAAATCACGAGGTGTGTAAAGCGAAGAGTCACGGATATGAAAAATTTCCTTCCGCGCATGGTCACTTTCCATCAGTGTAATGATAGGCAGAATTGGGTATCCAACTTTCATGAATGCTTGAGCAATGAGGGTGGAGCAAATGAGACGGGTCGGGTCGCCGGAGCCCAACGCAATCATTCGCCGCCGCCAACGCTGCGGCACCGGTAGCGGCAGCAAGTAGCGCCCGAGATCGATAAGATTTTTGAGGTCGTACTTGAGCCCGATTCGCGCAGCTGCGTAGGTGCAGACTTTTTGGCAGTCTTCCGACGACAATCCGACCGGCCGGCATATGCGAGTATGAAATTTGGAATACTTTGATAGCGCAACGCAAGTGATGCCGTCATCGAGATTGGACTCGACTAGCTCGGCTTCGCCGCCCGCTGTCGATCCTACGTAAAGTGCGGCGTGAGACCAAGTCGAGCGTGTGAGATATTTGATAATGCCGGAGATGCGATTGCGACCTTCAATCAGCAAGATATCGCCTGGTCTGATTGAGGCTTGGAGCGCGCTCGGATCAGCCGGGGTAAACGGCTCATAACCCGGCGCAGGCCTCTGCAAATAGGCTTTCATGGAGTTGCATTCCGATTGCCAAATTGACCGATACAAGCCTCATTTCTCGCAAAGAGGGTCTTGTTGCGAATTAGACGCTTTAATCCGTCTGACGAACCGGTGTCAAAAATAGCACCTTGGGCTTAAACCCCAATCGACCGAGCAGATCCCTGCAACTAATCAGGTACATTCGCCAGCTTGTTTAGGTCAGCCGTTCCCTGTGAATCTTTCAACAATTTGCTCGCTAACTCGTACGATCTGTTGATTTCTACCAGTCTGCTCATTTCGATGGTCGGCCGAACGTTGGATTTTTCAGTCACGCCCTGCAATACCGTTGCGGAGCCGCCCCTTGCCGCCTCCGCAGCGCGATCCGATCGAAAAAGGTTGCCGCCCACCGAGTGCAGGTTCGCCTGCGCCGGGAAACTCACCAGTCTCAATCGGCCCAGCTCTCCCAGCCTCGTCGATATCCGCCCCCCCGGGTCGATACTGATAGTTCCGGCTTGGGCAGGCACCGTCACTGCGCCCCGGTCCGCTAAGACCGGCAGTCCATCCATCGTCACCAGCCGGCCAGTTCCATCCAGGCTAAATGAGCCGTCTCGCGTGTAGCGTTCCCCCTGAGGCGTTTGAACCACGAAATAGGCGTTTCCATTGATCGCCAGATCGAGCGGGTTTCCCGTGTTCCGGATCGCCCCGGCTGATGAGGTCGTAAAGGTGAATGCTGCATCTACCAATGAAAGGGGGCGCTCCGGTTTAATCCCGATTTCGTTGCCCTTTTCTGGCTTCAAATATTCCTGAAACGAGAGTTGTTGAGCGCGAAAACCCGTGGTCTCGACGTTTGCAACGTTATTTGCTGCAACGTCAAGCCGACGCCTCAGAACCATCAGGCGCGAAAGATGGACAATTGTGTTTCGCCCACGAATTCCTCGCCTTGGCACGAATCATGGATGGGTTAATGCCTGCGAGCATGCTGACGGCGCGATATTATACAATGCGACATCTTGCACATTTTTGCTTCTTACCAGATTGCGATCCGACCTTTCCGCCTACGTTGCCCAGTGCCACGGTAAAAGGTTTTTTGGATTCCCTCTTGTCGATCGTCCATCTCGCCGGTGACGATCTCGGCAGTCATGATGGCGCTGGCTAATAGGCGAGCGCTGTCAGCTCTTCATGCTCATCGCATACTATCGTTTCCGGGCCATGGCTCGGTAAGTCAAGGCAACGGTCCGGCTAAAGGGTAGAAGTAGGGCTTGCCTCGCAAGTCTTTGTGATTGGCGCTCAACTCATATCCGTCGCTATCGGATCCCACCATGTTATATCCCCGGTCACGTTTAGATTAGGCCGCTCCAGAAACCCGATATCCAGGCGTGCCCTTTGTATTTTTGCGGAACTTGACAGCCAGTCAGCGCAGCTTCGAAGGCCATTCCCAAAATATGGACCTTCGCGTGTTCAGCTAAACCGTAAATCCCCTTAGTCCTTCACCGATCCGGGGGAATAACGCAGTTCCGGGCCAAGATTTCCAAAACATTGTAATAGTGTTCGGTATCGAAATTTGCTAATCGCAGGCGATGGAACCTCGGATCGATCGCAAAACGCCGAAATCGAAAGCGCCGGGGCTTCGCCGGGCGCTGTTGATGTTCGTTGCTTTCGCGTATCTTTTTGTTGGTTTTGCCCATTCCTTTGCGCACTCAGCTGAGTTTTTCGGTGAAGCATTCGCATCCCCCGTAACCTCCGAAGCGTCGGCGCCACCGGGTGATAATTCGGATGACGGCGATTCCAAGAAGTCGTCGGTCGTCGGCGAACATTGCTACGTCTTTGCACCGGTTGCGATGCCCGCACATGCTCCGGATGCCGGACCTTCCTTCCGGCCGATGCAAGTAGCCTTCAGCGCGCCCTTGCTGCTGCTCGAAGATCATCCGCGGCTTGATACCCCACCCCCCAAACGACTGACCTGAAGACCGTAAGCCGCGCGCGGATAGTTCCGCGCGTCTCATTCGCGTTTCGGGTTGGTATTATGCAATTTGTCAAAGCGGCTTTGCGCCTCACGTGCGCACTGCTTGTCCTTACGATTCCAGTCAAGGCTGCCGAACGCGCTTCGCGCGCCATCTCGTTGCCAGAAGCGCTCCAGCGTGCATTGGCGGCAAATCCGCGGCTGACTGCGGCCGAGCGCGATATCGGCATCGCGGGCGGACTTCGAATTCAGGCCGGCGTGCTCCCCAATCCGGAGGTGTCGTTCGAACTCGACAATGCGTTGGGGTCGGGACCTTACAAGGGGCTTAGATCGGCAGAGACCAATCTTCAGCTCAGCCAACTCATCGAACTTGGCGGCAAGCGCGAGGCACGAATCGCTGCGGGCGAAGCTGGCATCGGCGCTGCCGTCTGGCAGCGGCGGGCGACGCGGTTGGAAGTGCTGTCGGAGACGGCGATAGCGTTCATTACCATCGTCAGTCTGCAGCGCCGCATCGAAATCCTCGACGAGCAAATCGCAAGTTTCGACCCCCTCATTCCATTGCTGCAAAGGCGCGTCCAGGAAGGCGCCTCCTCGCCGGCCGAGACGCTGAGGGCACAAGTTGCCGCCGACCTTTTCCGCGTCGACCGCGAACGCACCAAGACGCAGTTGGCCCTGGCGCGCCGTGATCTCGCGATATTGATGGGTGGCAGCAGTCCGAACTTCGGTAATGCCGTCGGGCGGCTCACCAATATCGGTCAGCCTCCATCATTCCAATCCATTTTGCAGGCCATTGAGGCCAATCCGCAGTTGTTGCGCTGGACCGCTGTAGCCGCACAGCGCAATGCCGAACTGCTCATTGCGCGCTTGAAAGCCATCCCCGACCCGCGTATCTCCGCCGGCTGGCGCCACTTCTCGAATACCAACGACAACGCCGTCCGGCTCGGCGTTTCGATTCCTATCCCGGTATTCGACCAAAATACCGGCAACATCATCGCCGCCCAGGAGACGCTCGCGAAGACCAACGCCGAGCGGGCGATCAACAAGCTGGTCCTGATCAGTATCGTGGGCCGCGCCTACGACTCCCTGACCGGCGCCTTGGCCGAGATCAAGCTATTGCGATCCTCGGTCATACCAAACGCACGCAGCGCGTCCGAGACGATGTTCAGCGGCTATACGCAAGGCCGTTTCACCCTGCTCGAACTGCTCGACGTCCGGGGATCGCTGTTGCAAGCGCTGCTGCGCGAACAGGAAGCCCTGCAAAACTTTCACATCGCCATCGCGACCATCGAAGGTCTTGTCGGCAATCCGTTTACGCTCATTCGCGAGAGCAGCAAAAGATGATCAAGGCAATTTTCCGCTATTCGGTATTCATTTTGGTCGCGGCCGGGCTCGCCTACGGCGGCTATCGGTATTTGCTGCCGGCGACATCTAAGACGGTGTCGACCGAAAAGGTCGAGAAGGAAGAGCACGCCGAGGGCGTTAAATTCACCGACGCAAAGATCGCGGCCGCCGGGATCGAACTCGCCAAGGCCGGCCCAGGCGTTTTGCGCGACAGTCTCCTGTTGAACGGCATCGTGCAACCCAACCAGGAATCGCTTCTTCAGGTCACGCCCCGATTTCCGGGAATCGTGCGCGACGTGCGAAAACGAATCGGCGACCGTGTCGAAAAGGGCGATGTTCTCGCGATCGTCGAAAGCAACCAGAGTCTGACACCATACGAATTGAAAGCGTCGCTGGCAGGTACGGTCATCGATCGTCAGACCACGTTGGGCGAATTCGTATCGGAGCAGAAGCCGGCTTTCGTCATCGCCGACCTTTCGACGGTGTGGGTCGACTTCTCCGTCTACCGGCGCGATCTCAAGCGGGTCAACATCGGCGACCAGGTGCTGATCGACGCTGCGGACGGCGGACAACCGATCGAGTCAAAGATCTCATATTTGTCGCCGGTCGGTAGCAGCGAAACTCAAAGCGCGCTGGCCAGAGCAATTGTTCCGAATTCCGGCCTGCGGCTCCGTCCCGGCCTGTTCATCACCGGTCGCCTCACTCTGTCCGCCAAAAAAGTAAACGTCGCGGTCAAGTCATCGGCTCTTCAGACAGTCGAAAATCGAACCGTTGTGTTCGTACGCGACGGGGAAAAGTTTGAGCCGCGGGACGTAGAGATTGGCGATCGCGACCAGGAGCTTGTCGAGATCACGTTCGGAGTGGTCGAGGACGAAATGTATGCTGCGAAAAACAGCTTTATCGTCAAGGCTGAAATGGCGAAAGGGACGGCCGAGCATGAGCATTGATGGCGAAATGATCCTCGTTACCGCTCTCATCAGGCCGCACATGGAGGGTCACGTTGTGCGGGTACTTCACGAATTGCCTGACTTTCCCGGCTTCACGTTTACCGAGGTTCGGGGGCAGGGACGCGGACGTGGACAGGGCGGAGCCTATATGTCGAGCGATGCTGACCTGACCTATCACCAGTTCCTCGAACTTCGACTGGTCTGCAAGGCGGAATTTGCGGATTCCATTTGTGACCGCATCGCATCGGCCGCCTGGACGGGCAGGAAGGGCGACGGAGTCGTGCTCACGACGCCGGTCCACACGTTTGCGCGCATCAGGGAAATCGGCCGACGTCCGGAGAAGCGCGATGATTGACGGGATTCTCTCGTTTTCCATCCGCCAACGCTGGCTGGTCATGATCGGCGTGCTGGTCATGGCCGCCTTCGGTGCGTGGAATTTTACCCGCCTCCCGATCGACGCCGTTCCTGATATCACCAACGTCCAGGTCCAGATCAATACGCGCGCTCCGGGCTATTCGCCGCTCGAAGTCGAGCAACGCATAACCTTCCCGATCGAAACCAGCATGGGCGGCCTACCGAACCTCCAGAACACCCGCTCGCTGTCGCGTTACGGGTTGAGCCAGGTGACGGTCGTGTTCAAGGACGGCACCGATATCTACTTCGCGCGCCAGTTGGTCAACGAACGGGTGCAGCAGGTCAAGGATCGTCTTCCGGCCGGGATCGAAACTGCTATGGGACCGGTCTCTACCGGGCTCGGAGAGATCTATCTCTACACGGTGGAAGCAAAACCCAAAGCGCTGAAGGCTGATGGCAAGCCATACAGTCCAACCGACCTGCGCACGATTCAGGACTGGATCATCAAGCCGCAGTTGAGAAACGTGTCCGGCGTCATCGAGGTCAACACGATCGGCGGTTTTGAGAAGCAGTTCCACGTCCTGCCGGATCCTGCCCAATTGATGGCTTACAAGCTGAGCTTTCGCGAGGTGATGACAGCGCTGGCGGCCAACAATGCCAATGTCGGCGCAGGCTATATCGAACGGAACGGCGAGCAGTATCTTGTTCGCACCCCCGGGCAGGTCGCCAATACCGACGAGATCAAGGAGATCGTCATCGGGTCGCGGAACGGCGTTCCCATTCGCATTTCGGACGTGGCGGATGTCCGCGAAGGACAGGATCTACGAACCGGCGCCGCAACGCTGAACGGCGAGGAGATAGTGCTCGGAACCGCCATGCTGCTGATCGGCGAGAACAGTCGCACAGTGGCTCAGCGGGTTGCAGCGAAGATCGGTGAGATTGGGCGTTCACTTCCGGAAGGCGTGATCGCGCGAGCAATCTACGACCGTACCCATTTGGTCGAAGCAACGATTGCGACCGTCGAAAAGAACCTGGTCGAAGGCGCGCTGCTGGTCATCATCATCCTGTTCTTGATCCTGGGGAACTTCAAGGCCGCCATCGCGACGGCCTTCGTCATTCCCTTGTCCATGCTCTTCACCATCACAGGAATGTTCGAAAACAAGGTGAGCGCCAACCTGATGAGTCTTGGCGCGATCGATTTCGGCATCATCATCGACGGGGCGGTCATCACCGTGGAAAATTGTTTGCGGCTGCTGGCAGTCGAACAACAACGGCTGGGCCGGATTCTGAATCGCGAGGAACGGTTCGAGACTATCCTCGCCGGATCCAAGGAAGTCATCGGCCCTAGCCTGTTCGGGACCTTGATCATCGCCGTCGTCTACCTGCCGATCCTGACGCTGACGGGTGTGGAAGGAAAAATGTTCACGCCCATGGCGTTGACGGTGTTGATGGCGCTGCTGGGCGCGAGTATTTTGTCGATGACGTTTGTTCCAGCGGCCGTGGCGCTGCTGGTGACGGGACGCGTCTCCGAACATGAGAACTGGTTTATGCGCGGGGCACGCTACGTCTATGTCCCGCTGCTTGCCAGATCAATTCAGTACCGGGGCATGATTGCGTTTGTTGCGGCAATCCTCGTCGTTGTCAGCGGCTTCGCGGCCTCGCGAATGGGTGGTGAGTTCATTCCGAGCCTGGACGAGGGAGACGTTGCCATACAAGCGCTGCGCATCCCGGGGACAAGCCTCACGCAGTCCCTTGCCATGCAGCAGATGCTGGAGAAGCGTCTTCTCAAGATACCCGAGGTCAAGGAAGCATTCGCTCGCACCGGCACGGCGGAGGTGGCAACGGATCCGATGCCCCCGTCGATCTCCGACGGCTATGTGATGCTCAAGCCCCGCGACCAATGGCCCGACCCGAAGAAACCCAAGTCGGCGGTGGTCAAGGATATCGAAGAAGCCGCCGAAGAGATTGCCGGCAGCAGCTATGAACTGTCGCAGCCGATACAGTTGCGATTCAACGAACTGATCTCGGGCGTGCGAAGCGACGTCGGCGTGAAGATTTTTGGCGACGATCTCGAAGTTCTCGCGCAAGTGGCCGGCCAGGTACAAACGGTCCTGCAAACGGTCGAGGGCGCCGCAGACGTCAAGACCGAGCAAGTATCCGGACTGCCGGTACTGACAGTAAAGCTCAACCGTCAGGCCTTGTCGCGGTACGGGATCAGCGTCGGCGACGTGCAGAACCTCGTCGAGATCGCGGTGGGCGGGAAGAATGCGGGGTTGGTGTTCGAGGGCGACCGGCGCTTCGAATTGGTTGTCCGCCTTCCCGAGTATCTCCGATCGAACGTGGAGGCGATCAGATCACTTCCCGTACCGCTGCCGCCTATCGAGAGCCAGACCAAGGCGACGCCGGCGATTTGGGGTAACTCACCTCTCGCACAAATTCGCTACGCCCCATTGTCCGAATTGGCGCAGATCGACATTGCACCGGGGCCAAATCAGATCAGCCGCGAAGACGGCAAGCGGCGGATCGTGGTCAGCGCCAACGTACGGGGGCGGGATCTCGGATCGTTTGTTGGCGACGCCCAAAGCCAGATCGCAGGAAAGGTGAAGCTGCCGGCGGGGTACTGGATCGGATGGGGCGGCCAATTTGAGCAGTTGGTGTCCGCCACGAAGCGGCTGACCATCGTTGTGCCGATCGCGCTGCTTCTAATCTTTATTCTTCTGTTCATCAGCTTGGGCTCGGCGGCGGACGCTCTTCTGGTGTTTAGCGGCGTTCCCCTTGCACTGACAGGAGGGATTCTTGCGCTTATTCTTCGGGACATTCCGCTCTCGATCAGTGCCGGCATCGGGTTTATCGCACTGTCCGGCGTGGCCGTGCTCAATGGTCTCGTCATCATCACCTTCATCGAAAAGCTGCGGAGAGAAGGACATGCTCTGGTCGACGCCGTCCGCGAAGGGGCGCTGACCAGACTGCGGCCTGTGCTGATGACAGCTTTGGTTGCATCGCTCGGTTTCGTGCCGATGGCGATAGCGACCGGCGCCGGCGCCGAAGTCCAGAGACCGCTGGCGACCGTCGTCATCGGCGGCATCATCTCGTCGACACTTCTCACGCTTCTCGTACTGCCGGCACTTTACGTGCTTTTTCGGCGTGAGAACGGCGAGAGACAAGAAACCCCTCAACCTTCAACCAACGGAGTCACGACATGAAATACGTATTTATCATTCTCCTGTCCCTCATCTGGTCGGCGCCTTCGTTCGCGCAACATTCCCATGGCGAGAAGGGACCGAACGGCGGTCCAATGGAGGATGTCGCCGGCATCGACGCGGAACTCGTCACGTCCGGCACCAAGGTCACGATCAACGTTTTTGATCCCAAGAATGCCAAGCCGATCGCAACAAAGGGCTACTCAGCGGCGGTGTTGATCGC
>DAIMKE010000050.1:0-13811 GCA_036721875.1 Bradyrhizobium sp.
CCGCAACTGATCAATGTCGGACGTAGTCGCGGTAGGTGTGAACGCGCCGTTGCACGTGATGCTCGCTGGTTGCGCCGGTCTGCCAGATGATCTTTAGCCACACCTGACCTCGGGACCGCTTCTGATCAAGAACGACTTCGCGGATGACAAATCGCAGAATGCGCTTGCGATCGGCTGCCGACGTAGTGGCCGCGTTCCAAATCCGCGGCAGGTTCTCGCCGAGCGCTTGTAGCCCTGCGCGTTCCGCCGGGCCAATCAGAAGCGGCTCTTGCGCGCGCCAACGCGCATGCTCCTGCTCGACCGCTTCGACGATACGCAGCTTCTCTTCCCAAGCCCGCTCTAGTGAGCGCGCCACAAGCCGGTTCTCGGGTTCTACGGCGTCATACTGACGCCGAGCGCGCTCAGCCTCGTAGCGGGCGCGCTCCAGGCGAAGCGCCCACTGCCGCTCAAGCTGACGGGTCTCCTGCTCCAGTTGGCCCGCCGCCGCGAGTGCGATCTCAATCTGATCCGGCACCAGGGCATCGAGGACCACCCGCCCGACCAAGGCGTCAACGGCCAAGGCCCGGACTTCCTGGCACAGAACTCTGCCTTGCTGGTCCCGATCCGACCGGCAGCAATAGACCGGGTAGTCGGCATTCGGGCCCGTGTAGCGCATGCTCATGCGCCGTCCACAACGGCCGCTGATCGCGATTCCTTGTAACAGGGCTGCCCCCTTGCGCGGTACGCCAGCGTGTCCCGCCTCATAGCGGCAGACGTTACCTGCCAGTCGCCCCTGGTTGGCCATGAACTCCTCCCAGCTGATATAGCCTGGGTGAGCGGCGTGCAGGCAAACCGCCCAATCCGCGATTGCCACCTTGACCGTTCCCGTCAGCGATCCCGACCGGCATCGGCTCGGATCCTTTTGCCGGCGGCCATAGACATATGCCCCAGCATAAGCCGGATTTTGAAGGATACTAAGGACGCGTGCAATATCTGGCGCACGCCAGACGATCTCGTGTGGAGATGGCCCAAGCAGCGGTCGAACCGGCAAGGACAATCCGTTCCTGTCCAGGTAACGCATCACACGGCGAGCGCTTTGCAGTTCCCGGAATTTGGCGAACACGAGGCGAAGACGGGCCTGTACCTCCTCATCGGGATTGAGAATAATTGTGCCCGCTCGATCGTAGGCGAGCCCGGCTGGCAGGGGCAGCCGCAGTTCGCCACGCGCCGCCTTCTGGCGTTCCCCTTGGTGAAGGCGCATTCGAAGCTGATGCAACTACGCCTCGCTCATGATGCCGGACAAGCCCAACAGCAGGCGGTCGTGGTAGGCGCGCGGGTCATAGAGCCGCTCGCCATCCGCAATGAGCACGCCGAATACCGAGCAAAGTTCGAGAAGCTGATGCCAGTCCCGATTGTTGCGGGCCAAGCGAGAAGCGTCGAGGCTCACCACAAGACCGGCGTTGCCAAGGCCAATCTCGGCAATGAGCTTCTGGAAACCATGACGATCCACAGAGCCAGCACCGGATTTGCCCAGATCCTCGTCAATGACCTGGACGCGTTCGGGCGGCCAGCCCAGACCGATGGCGCGATCGACGAGGCGATACTGTAGCTCCGTGCTCTCCTGGTGCTGGCGCACCTGGTTCACGGATGATTGCCGCACGTAGACATAGGCCAACTTCGCTCGGTGCGCAGTCGTGAGCCGCTCGTCAGCGACGTTCAAGCTGATCAGCACGACCCAGTCTCCTTCCGGGCGTGCCGGGAACCGCTTGCATTCGCCGCAGCAGCGTGGCGACGATTTGAGCGATCTGGGCTTGCGTCGCGGTCGACAGATTCGGCCACAGGCGCGGAATCTCGGCCGTCGGACAGCCGGGTGGATTTACGATCGGTGGCAGGGGTCGATACGCAACGCGACCTGCAAGCGGTCGGTGGGTCATCGCGAATCACCTTCTCGTCGAGAAGGCTCAGACTCGCGCTCAAATGTTGCATCAATGGGATCAGCGTACGTGCACTGATGCGCGGCACATCGGCGGCATTCGGACGGGAAGTGATTGGCGTATCGCCAAGATCCGTCGACGCGATCCGAACTGCCCGCCGCCGTCCATCCGGCAACGCGACAACGACGTAGGCGGGACCGCGCCCCGACCGCTCCTTCAGCACCTCAAGCCGGTGCCCAAAAAGAAAATGATGCGGCTCGGTGATCGTGACGTGAGACACGACCCGCTCAAGAATAGGGGTACTCTGTCGTGTTCGGCGATCAAGCCATGACCCTCGCCGCCATCGATCGCCTCGTCCACCACGCCACGATTCTCGAAATGAATGTCGACAGCTATCGGCGAAAAGCGGCTGTCGACAAAGCGCGCGGAGCGGGACGTCCGCCAACCCGCGCGACAATCAAAGGCTCAGCCTGATTGTCGCTCCACGACAATCAAACTCACGGTCACGCAAATATCGCTTGCGTTATCGTCGCGCCGCGACAATCATCATCCCGCCGCGACCGCCGAAATGGCCATCCTGATTGTCGCTGTGTTCCCATCCAGATTGTCGCGCTACAGCCGGCCGCCTTCTCGTATTTGGGCGTGTGGCTCTCGATGAAGGCGTCGAACGCCAGCTCGGCGCCGGCCTTGGTTTCGGCCATCCAGATCTCCTGCAACGCGCGGTTGGCCTTCGGCCGCTGGCTCTTCGGCAACTTGGCGAGCACGTTCGCGGTCTTGTGCACCCAGCAGCGCTGCTCGCGCGTTTTCGGCTAGACCTCGCCGGCGGCCTTCCAGAACCCGAGTGCGCGCCGCTTTAGCTTGGTGAAGCCGACCAGTTCCTTGCGGCCTTCCGGCGTCGCGCGATCAGCACCAGGATGCACTGCTTTTCGTCTTCGAGGCGTGCCTGGAGATGGATGCCATCGGCCCTTATGTAGACGTAACGCTTCGCCGACAGATCGCGCCTCTGCCACGCGGTGTGTTCGTCAAGCCAACCGTCCTTAAGGCGGCCGATAGCGGATGCCGACAACCCGGCAGCGTCCTTGCCGAGCAGCGCCGCCAGAGCTGCGGAGAAGGCCGGAAGTCGTGGCTGTTCTGTGGCTCGGACCGGGGCCGTATATCGCGCGACAATCTGGATGGGAAGTCCACTTCCATCCTGATTGTCGCACTGCAGTCGATGCTGACAAACGGCTGAGCTATCAAAGGTTGCGGGCAGGGTTTGCCGTCCGGTCGAACATCCACCCTGGTACTTCAAGCCAACGATCTGCTTGCGACCCATCCAGCGTGCAGCGAAATACGACATAACCAGCCTTGTCGTCGGCCCTATGAACGCAAACTCGGCGACCAAACCAAGGATGATGCCGAAAAGAGCCTCGCGAAGAACGGTCCTGTGGGCGTTCTCAAACCTCGTTGTACAACAAGGAAGGGCTGCACTCGGCGCTCGGATACCAATCACCCCCTTGAGTTCGAAACCGCCTTCGCGCAAAACAAAGCACGATAACGCATCACGGCAACCAGTGCAGTCCAGCACCGTCACAGAATTTATCGTGTCTCATTCAACGGGTGCAGTCAGTGACCTCAATTGACTATCTCCAATATACGGGCGTTCGCCTGCTTGCCACCAAACGCGGCGAACAACCGTCAAGCAGCGCTTAGTTCAAAGCCATAGATGATACTTTGGCGTACTTTCCGTTGACGGCAGGTACCGCGCTCGCGGTCTGTTCGCCTCTTATGCGCTAACAGAAGCATGCGCGTTCAGAAACCAATGTTGCCGTGTACGCCGAGATCGGCCGGGACCAGCTCGCAGACCTGGATCGCGAGCGCCGAAGCTGAGGTCGCTCGGGTTGAAGTTTCTCGACGATCGCGGCTGCGGAATACGCCCAGGCGTTAGGCGCAGATTGGTCCGAATCCGCGCGCGGGGCTTGGCTTGCGGCACCGACCGCGGGAGCCTTCTGCTATACGCTGCTCTCTTGTGGCGCAAAATCTGAGCAGCGAAGATTGGGCGTATTACCCGTCGACGGGAATATCGCCTCCCAGTCGCCTGATGACGGGCTCGGGTGGTTTCGACAACCACAGCTGGTACATCGTAGTCACCCACATGACTGCAAAGCAAAACGCCATCAGCCCACCGGCGAGCATGACGATCCAAGCGAACGGATGAAAGATCTTCGTAAAATACCAAGAGCTGACGTCCATCATGATCGCGGCAAATGGAAGTGCGATGATGGCGCACTTGAACCACACAGGGCGCACATAAGCATGACTAAACATTGTACCCATAATGAAGAAAATGAATGTCAGACCGAAGAGGTGAATGTGCGACACGCGAACCAGCGTCGAGAGATTAGCCCCCGTATCCCGCTCCGTTACTTTCTTCAAGTTGTCGTATGTGCTCAGGTTTGGAAGGTGCGGATTACTGCCATCGTGGCAGCTCATGCAGCGCTTTTCCAACGTCGGCTTGATCTCCTTGTCATACTTTGCTCGGTCGGCACCTTCCTGCACCCAGAGAACGACGGCGTTAAGCTCCTCATGAGGAAGCATGGTCGACATCGGGCCTCGCAGCGCGGATTCGAGGCGAGAGCCTTTTCCGCTCCCTGCATAGGCTACAACCAGGTCCTGATAGGACAGCATCCATGGGTTGCCGCCGGCTCTTCCTGCATAGTTGGTGAAGACGTAGATGAGGCCGAATAGGTAACCTAGCCCGAGCACAAGAAGCGTCACCGTATACAGCGTACGCAAGCTGTACGGTAATTCTGAATAATGACGGTAAAGCCGATGGAGGGGAGGATCGATATCAGCTAGAGGAGCAGCATTCATGTTCGCTTTCCTGTGCCTTGAGCGGCTGTATTCAAGATGCCCCAACTTCGGCGAGACAATTGCAAGGAGCGCGAAGTCACTTCAGCGACGCATAATAGGCCGCCAGGTTTTCCGAGTCCTGTTCGTTGATCTGACTCGCGATGGCTTTCATGACGACGTTGGGGCGTTTGCCGGATTTGTAGTCTGCCAATGCTTGAACCAGTTGATCCTCCGGCTTGCCCGCCAATGCCGGATTGGGCGGCACCCCCTGACCGTTTGCCCCATGGCAGCTAACGCAGAGAGTAGTGGCCTTCGCCTTGCCGGCCTGGACGTCCCCAGCAGCGTGCGCGCTTGCGACTGCTCCAAGCGATCCGAAAAGCACTATAGTCAACAGTATGCGATTCATTGGCCAGCTCCTTCTTGAGATTGGCAGTCTTCGGTCACTTGGTCCCGCTATTGGGTGACACGATCACGTACACGAATGCCCGTGCCTTCTGGCCTGCGTAATAAGCCGCCAGCTTGTCGACATCCTGATCGCTCAATACGGTTGACATCGCCGCCATCTGCGGACTCCTGCGCGCGCCGCTCCGATAGTCATCCAGCACTTTCTTCAGATAGTCGGCGCGCTGCCCCGCAAGCGCCGGCGCACGGGGATCGGTGCTGTTGCCGTTAACGCCGTGGCAGCGGTCGCATCGCTGCGCCCACTCTGTCGTCGTTAGAGGTTTATGTACGCTCGGGGCCTGCGGTTGCTGGGCACTGTAAAAAGCCGCCAAATTCTGAATAGTATCCGCATCTAGCGACGCCACGAGGCCCTTCATTGTCGCATCGTCCCTCGATCCGTCCTTGTAAGCCTTGATTGCTGACGCAACGTATTGGGCGTCCTGCCCGGCGAGACTTGGGGTGGATGGATTTCCGCTGACACCTTGCTCTCCGTGGCATCCGGCGCAGGCGGCGGAGGCCGCTTTGCCGGCCGTCTGATCGCCTGAAACCGGAGCTTGCGCCCGCTCAGGCCTTTGCAACGCGTAATAGAGCGCGATATTTGCTAAATCCGTGTCGCCGATATTGCCGAGCAGTGCCTTCATCAGGTCGTGCTTGCGATGACCACTCTTGTATCCGCTCATCGCTGCGATCAGGTATTTCGGGTCGAGCCCGGCCAGGCTTGGCGTGCCAGGCGTCTTGCTGATCCCGGTTTCGCCATGGCATCCGGCACACACGGCTGCAGCAGTCGTCCCCGCCTGCACCGGGTCGGGTTCAGGAGGGTGGGCTTGCGCGGTCTTTGCTGTCCCCTCTGGAGCAGGATCGAGGCTAGTATAGTAGGCAGCAACTTTGAACAGCGCCTCATCGCTCAGGAATTTGACGGCTTTGCTCATGTCGTTGTTGCCGCGGCCCCCTGTTTGGTAGACTCGCAGCTCGAGATGCAGATAGGCCGCGCGCTGGCCAGCAAGATTGGGTATGCCCGCGGTGTCACTTATGCCGTTCGCGCCATGGCAGCCGGAGCACGAGGCCTCGGCTAGGCTCCTGCCTTCGGCGACGTCCGCAGCATTCGCGTAGACGGCCCGGAGATCGTCGCTGCCGGCATTGACTGTGACGGGCTGCGTTGCTGCGCTTTCAAGATAATGCAGCCAGGAGAACACGCCGACGATAAATCCCGCGATCAACAACTTCGAAGGCGATATGCTCGAAGCCGCCGTGCGGATACGCACGATCAATCCTCGCTTGGCAGGATCGGCTGGCTCATTCATCTCACCCCCGGTGATGCGTCGGACCGCGCCAAGCGGGCGGTCAGTGGGAAGTCTAGAGCGTCAGGTCAAGTGCTCTGCCAATCAAAAACAAACTTAACATATAAGATGCTCTTGTGAAGCTCTATGATCTGGATCAATGTCAGGGAAACTCGCGACCATAGAATAACTTCTGAGCGGAATGCCGTGATCCTGCCGGAATTGACTTGAACCAGAGCCGGCGTCCGCGGGGAAAAAAGATGTATAGGAGGACCGTATGAGACTGGGGTTTTTGGCGGGAGCGCTCACCGCAGTAGCAGCTGTTGCGGTCGTTACGGGGGCGTTCTCCGCGAGCGAGGTCTCCGCTGCAGGGAAGACGAGTTTTGCCGACGATGTTTTCCCCATCTTCAAGGGGCGATGCATCGGCTGCCATCAACCTGGCGGCGAGGGCTTAGAAAAAAGCGGGCTCGACCTGAGCACTTACGAGGGGGTGATGAAGGGGACCAAACTCGGAAAGATGGTCATCCCAGGCGATCCGGAGACCAGCAACTTGATGTGGCTGCTTGATTGGCGGGCGTCGCCTGCGCTGCGCATGCCGCACGGAAAAAAGAAGCTATCGGTCTGCGACCGCGACGCCATCCGGGCATGGATCCGCGAGGGCGCCCCCAACAATTAGGCCTAACGGGGGGGGGCGAATGCTCGGGTATGCAGTGCGGCTCGACTTCTAACCCCTTGGCGCCTTTCCAGCCTTTCGGATCTGCGCCCCGCGTGAGCGCAGATGCGCTCGCTGGCGATCCGTCCGCCCGAGCAGCGCTATTACCTGTGTGATGCGCGCCCCGGCGAGCAGGGCGTCAGTTGCGTTGCCGCACTTCTGAACCTCGCAGCCTAGAATCGCGAATACTCGCCGACGCGTGTAAAAACTCTTGCGAAAATTCGTGGTTCGAACCGTCTGCAGGCGGCTCTCAGTTACTGCGCTTATACTGCGCTTACAAAATAATGGACGAGCCTGCGGAGGCGATCGTTCAGAGCCGCTTTGAAGTGAGGTCAATACTGCGACGATAGGATACACTACACGTTCGTCCCGATAACCTCGCCGCAACGGGATATCGGTTCGGAGGCGGCCGAGATGAGAGTCAGGTGTATCTGCGAAGTTGGAAATCGACCGCGTCTCTATCCACCCAGCTATTCGAGGGTGCTTACATATGCTGCAATCGCCGCGATTTCCGCCTCGGTCAGACCGCGCGCGATCGGTTGCATGACCGCCGAGCTGTCGGGACCAGATGTGTCTTGGCCGCGCTTTTTCCAGTCCGTCATCTTCCGGATGGTGTAGTCGTGGAGCTGGCCAGCGAGGGGCGGAAACAGAGGGTTGCCCTTCCCGTGACAGGCTGTGCAGGCAGGGACATTCTGGCCGGGCACGCCTTCATCGTAGATCTTCTTTCCTGCGGCGATCTGATCCTTGGGCGCACCGCCGAGCGGTTTGGGATTAAGGTCCTTGAACTTCGCGGACAACGCCGTCACCATCGCCGGGTTCAGGGCCTTCGCAACGTGGGCCATCACCGGGTCGGTGAGCCGGTGTTCAATATACGCCTTTAGCTGGTTCTCGACGTATGCCGGTGGCTGTCCGGCGAGGCGAGGGATCGGGACCACGCCACGAAAGCCCTGTGCCGAACGCCCGTGACAGGTCTGGCAATAGGCGAACTTGGCCTCAAGCGCCTGCGGCGAAACCGTTTGCACCCCGGCGGTCTCAGCGTGTGCTAGTGCAGATGCAACACAAACAAGGATGGCACCTGCGGCTGTCCGCAATACCAGTCGTAAATTCATGGGGGCCCCCGCTTTTGCACGAAGCTACGCTTCGCCGCTTAGTTTGGTCCAGCTTTCTTTCTCAACGTCTTTGATCGAAATCAAAGACGAAAGGCGAGCTCCGGGTTCTTGTTAATGGACGACGAGGCGATTCTCGTCCAAATTATTGCCCTGCCTAGCGACGATGCCAGCGGCTTCGCCGCGTAAGGTATTGTGCGCGCAATTTATAGTTGCAAAATTGCCTCACCTCCCTAAAATTTGATTCGACTTATCGCCAACGAGTTGGCTAACGGCTCAAGTCTTGGTCTGCTGCCCGCGCAAAGTGGCGCGTCCTGTTCGGGACTCGGGTGCGCCGCGACGATGAGGGCGCGCGATGCGGGGACATTATTCCAATCTACTGTTCGGAAGTGGAGGGCTGTCCACCGCGTTCTCCCTTGTTGTCGTGCTGGCGGCCCTCCTGACGATCGGTTCGACGTCACCGGCAAGTGCTATTCCGAGTTTTGCACGCCAGACGGGACAGCCTTGCGGTACCTGCCATACGGACGTTCCTGCGCTTACCCCCTTTGGACGCAGGTTCATGATGCTTGGGTTTACCCCTGGCGGCGGCCCATCCCGTACCACCCCGTTCTCGTCTGATGCCGGGCGGGCCGCTCGCTCGGAGTTCGACAAGTTGCGCGGCTATGCGAAGTCGCTCGACAATGCACCAGCGGCCAGAGGGGACGGCAACGAATGGGTGCCTCCGATCTCCATGGCAGCCCTCGTCGGGTATACACGCACGCAAGCGCCGCTGCCGCCGCCCACCGATCCATACCGACCCAATGACAACTTAGTGCTCTCCACTGTAAATCTCTATTGGGGTGGCGCTATCACCGACAACATGGGCGCGTTCGTGCAGGTGACCCGCAGCGCACCGCCGCCGGGGGGATTTCCCGATCAGTTCGGCCATACCTGGAGTTGGGACATGAGCGACATCCGTTTTGCAAACTCGGCGAATGTCGGTGGCCTCGGTCTCATCTACGGTATCACTGTAAATAACAGTCCTACGAGCCAAGATCCCTGGAACACCACGCCACTTCGGAGTTTCCCTTACGAAGCCGAATCGAACGTCGCACGGGACCCGGAGGTGAGGACCCTGATTGAGGGCTCATTCATGGCAAATGTGGTCGGTACTGGTGCGTATGCGTTGATCAACGACATGGTGTATGTCGAGGCATCGGCTTACGGTTCAATCAAACCTAGGGCGCAGAACTTCTTGGGAGTAGATCCGCTCATGTCGCCGGGCCTGATCGATGGTCTGGCGCCGTACTGGCGTGTCGCGTTTGAGCCCAATTGGGGACGCCACTCGTTCATGGTTGGGACATTTGGCATGTTCGCTAGGGTCAATCCTTGGGCCGCTGGCATGGGAATGGGAGCGGGTGACCCATTGGCAACCTTCCGGCAGACAGATGATTACCGGGATATCGGCATAGATTCACAATATCAGTATCAAGGAGACAACTACTGGCTGACGCTGCGCGCCAGCTATATCAATGAGTATCAGCGGCGTAACGCCGGCTTCACGAATGGTAGTTCGGCCAATCCGACAAACCAGCTCAACTCACTTAAGCTTCTGGGTTCATTTACCTACGGCCACGACCACAGAGTATCCTTTACCGCCCAATATTTTGACATCTGGGGTACACCTGATCCGATGCTGTACGCCGACTTTGCCAGCGGCATGAGCCCGAACAGCAATGGCTGGAAAGCTGAGATCGCCTACATCCCGTTCGGGACCAGTTTTGCACCCGGCTTGCCTTGGGGCAACGTGCGCGTCGGCTTGCAATACACTTGGTACAACAAGTTTCAAGGCACAACCGTTGGCGCCCACGACAACAACACGCTGTTCCTGTACGCACGGTTTTTCATGTAGGCGGGCTCGGCTGCAGAAGGAGATTGTCCGATGACAAAACTATTTTTGGCAAGCGTCGCGGCACTTGCGGTGACCACAGCTGGATCTGCCATGGCAGCCGATTTGCCGATCAAGGCTCCGGCACCGTTCGCCCAGCGTTTCACCTGGACCGGATGCTATCTTGGCGGCAGCCTCGGTGGCGGCTTTGCTCAAAAGAATATCACGGACCCGGTGCAACTTGTGCAGGATTCATTCCTGGGCCTTGGCTCAACCGCGGGGATCACCACCGCCAGCCTGTCACCGAACGGAGTGGTGGTCGGCGCGCAGCTCGGCTGCGACTACCAGTTCGCCCCCTCTTGGGTGGTCGGCATGGAAGGCGCCGGTTACGGGGCCAGGTTGGATGCCTCCAGGGCGGCAGGACTCCCGCTTGGCGCTCCCGACACGGCGCTGGTGAAGGCGAAGACCGATTTGCTGGTCAGCGTGACCGCGCGGTTAGGTTATGCGTTCGATAATGTGTTGCTTTATGCGAAGGGCGGCGGCGCCATGGCGGGTGACCGATTCGATGTGACCGGCTCGTTCACGGGCATGCCGTTTGACTTTAGAGGACTGCAAGATCGCGTTGGCTGGGTCGCTGGCGCAGGTGTGGAATGGGCGTTCTCGCGAAATTGGTCGGTCAATGTCGAGTATGACTACTACGGATTCGGGCGCCGTACGGTAACGATGTTGGATGCGACCAACGGCTTTCAGGGCAGTGTGGACGTCGGGCAAAACATCCAGGTCGTGAAGGCCGGGGTGAACTTCCACATTTGGGGGAACGGTTGGTAATGCGCAGGCCGTTTACCACAACGCATTGGCGACGATTTCGTCGCGTTGATCTGCGTCTGGTCTTGCTTGGGCTGGCGTTCACTGCAGTGTGCGGCGTCGCCGCCGGCGCACGCGAGAGGATCGTCCCAGCGAGGGAAAGCCTTGAGGCTAAGCTCCTGTACTGCAACACCTGTCACGGGCTCCAGGCACAGGGCTACCGCGGATATTTTCCGATGCCGCGTCTGGCCGGCCAGCAGGCGCAATATACCGAGAGCCAATTGCGCGCCTTCATCGAGCGGCGGCGCACCAACCCGATCATGGCCAACGTTGCCCATGTGTTGACCCCATCCATGATTTCCGACCTCGCAAACTACTACCAGAATCTCAATCCACGACCGATCGGCGGAGCGCCGAGGCGATCACTGGCGCAGGGCAAGGAGATCTTCGATAACGGGCTTCCGGATTCTAATGTGCCGGCATGCTCGGTCTGTCATGGCGCCGAGGCCAGGGGCAAGGGCGAAAATCCGAGGCTTGCCGGGCAACTCTATGAGTACACGGTCGATCAGCTCACGAAATGGGCGAAGGTGCGTGGTCAAGGGACCACAATCGATACTTCTGCAATCATGGCTCCGACGGCGCACAATCTGACCAGAGCACAGGTCGAGGCCGTTGCCGCCTATGTCAGTTATCTGAAATGAGTCAGTCGATATACTTGGGTAATGCCGATCGGTGATGATGCGCGAAAGCTTGAGGTCATGAAGCACATAGGATTGAAAATGGCAGTGCTGGTCATCCTTGCCTCAATAGCTCCTGCGGCCGCGTGGGAGGGAGGCCCCAGCGTCCGTGACTGCAACTGGTGCCACGGGACGTCGGCGCAGGGCTACTCGGTCGCGCCGCGGCTGGCAGGCCAGCTGCCGGCCAATGCGCTCAAGCAGATCAGGGATCTGCACGCGCACCTGCGGGACAATCCGTTTTCGAAGCAATACATGTGGGGCGCGGTGGCTGCGCTTCGCCCCGGCGCCGCGCGTGATCTCGCGACCTACTATGCCAAGATTCATCCCACACCGGCCAATGATGGCGACCCGAATCTCGTCGCTGCGGGCAGAGCGATCTACATGCAAGGCATTCCTGAAGCCAACGTTGCGGCCTGCTATGCCTGTCACGGTCCGAACGCTGAGGGCATACGAGATATTCCCCGTCTCGGCGGACTGTCCTATTTCTACGTGAAGACGCAACTCGATCAATGGGGCCAAGGTTACCATGCCGGTATCGGGACGCCGATGCCTGTGGTGGCGCGCGAGTTGGGTACGAACGATATCGAGGCCCTCGCTTCGTATCTCAGCTTCGTCAAGTAAGTCGGCGACGGGCTGCGCGATGATCGCGAGAACGGGGTCACGTTCAGGAGATTGAAGTCCAGAAAGCTATAGCGGCTTAATTTTGCCACGTACGCCGGAATCGTGCGGCATGGTGATGGCCTTGCAAACCCCTATCAAAATATGGTCGAGCGTGCGTGACGATCTTCAGCTTAGGAGGTTGGGAGCGGTCTGATCTGCGAGCCAAAGACACATCGGCAGCGAAGCGAGAACCTTTGGTTTCACGCCGGCAGGGGATCCTCGGACGATGACGATTTCCACGGCTCACTCCCTACGCGAATTCAAGCATCGCAGGTACACTGCCGGCCACGGGGACGCCCTTTCGTTCGGTTTGAGGAATGGACTTGCGAAAAAGTCGTAGGGGGCCACATCTTGCTTCGTTCAAGATGCCGAACGAAGAGCATTTCGCGACCGACGGTTGCGCGAAGTCAAATTCTTGAATCGAGTTGATCTTGTCTATCAGGCGTTCGCGGGTACTATCAGAGCTTGGAATTGGGGTCGAGCAGGCAGGTTTGCCATGGATGCGGATTCCGATTTATTCCGGCCGGGTATTCCGACGTGAAGCCGGCCACCGTTCCGATTTGAAGCCGGCCGGGGTTTTGGAAGTCGGCGTTTTCGTTTGGGTCAGTCCCTCAGGCATCAAGTCCCTCGTTGATCAACGAGGGGAAGCGGATGCCGGCCAAGAGAGAACTGACCATGCGACAGATACGACAGATGCTGCGGCTTGCCCGTGATGGGGTGAGCGCCCGGGAGATCGGGCGCACGCTCGGCGTGGCGCGCAGCACCATCCAGGACAATCTCAAGCGTGCCTCGACTGCCGGGCTGGCGTGGCCTTTGGCGGACGATCTGACCGACGCCGTTCTTGAACAACGTCTGTTTGCCCATGCCGGCGTCAGGCGCGGCTTCCGCCGGCGCCGGGAGCCGGATTGGGCCTCGCTGGCCTGTGAGCTGAAGCGGCCTGGCGTCAATCTGATGGTGCTGTGGGAGGAGTACCGGGCGGTCCACCCGGAAGGATATGGCTACAGCCGGTTCTGCGATTTATTCCGGGAATTCGAGCGGCGGCTGTCTCCGACGATGCGGCAGGACCATCCGGCCGGCGACAAGGTTTTTGTCGATTACTCCGGCAAGAAAATCATGATCGTCGATCGTGCAACCGGGGTCGTGCGTGAAGCGGAGATCTTTGTCGCCGTGCTTGGCGCCTCCAATTACACCTACGCCGAGGCGACCTGGACGCAGAAACTGGCGGACTGGATCGAGGCCCACGTCCGCATGTTCCGGTTCTTTGGCGGGGTACCGCGCCTTGTCGTCCCCGACAATCTGAAATCCGGCGTCCACCGGGCCTCGTTCTACGACCCTGAAATCAATCGCAGCTACGGGATGATGGCGTCCCATTACGGCGTCGGCATCCTTCCGGCACGGCCAAGAAAGCCCCGGGATAAGGCAAAAGTGGAGGCCGGGGTGCGTTTTGCCCAGACCTATATCC
>DAIMKE010000051.1:0-13731 GCA_036721875.1 Bradyrhizobium sp.
CCCGCCACAGCGTGCGGGCCGCGCGCAAGGTCATTGGCTTGCCTGGGCTCGGCGCCGGCGCGGATATCAAACCCCTTGAAGCCCGCGACATAAGCGGCGAGCGCGGCGCTCGGAATGCCGATCACGAGGATCGGTTCCTCGTGCGCCACGATCCGGGCGCCGGCAATGATGCCCTCGGGTGTGATCGCCGCAACGATATCGAGCGGGCGGCCGGCATAGCCGACCGAACCTGAAACGTCATAGGTCGAGAATGCATGGCCGAGGATGCGGCCGTCGGCGGCACGGACGATGGCGGCCGGCGGGTTTCCCTGCGCCTGCTCGATCATTGCCGGACTATCCGATGAAAAAAAATCCCGGGCGATCTCGAGGTCGGCGGCGTGTGCGCCGCCACCGGGCGTCAGCATCGACAACGCCAAAATGCGCAACATCCAGCGCGCTTTAGCCAGCCAGCTCACGATGACGTTGCTTCGCATGGCTTTGGATGAGGCAGTTTTTTAACAGGGGCGCATTGAGCTATGTCAAACCGCGTCAACCTGCATCCTTAACCGCAGTCAAGGCAACGTGCCCGCAGCTTCGGGCATAAGCAATGCACCAGATCACGCGGAGGAATGCGATGCGACGTCTCCCTAATGTGCTTGCAATGCTCACGAGCGGCATCGCCGCCGCAAGTATGTTTTATCTCGCCTCGGCGGGGCCCGGATATTCGCAAGCGCAGCCTGCCAAGCCGGCTCCCGCGGATATCGAGAAACACAAGACCACGCCGGGAGGTCAGTACCAGCCGAGCCTGGATACGCTCGGTGGCAAGGCCAGCGAACAACCCGGCACCAAACCCGGCGATCCCGTGCTCAACAAGGCGGAGTTCGACAAGGCGAATCAGATCTACTTCGAGCGCTGCGCAGGCTGCCACGGCGTGCTGCGAAAGGGCGCAACCGGAAAGGCACTGACGCCGGATCTGACGAAGAAGCTCGGCTTCGACTATCTGCGCGACTTCATCACTTACGGATCTCCCGGCGGAATGCCGAGTTGGGGCACCTCCGGCGACCTTCAGCCGCCCGACATCGAGTTGATGGCGCGTTACCTGCTCAATGACCCGGCTCAGCCGCCCGAATTCGGTCTCAAGGAGATCAAGGATAGCTGGAAGGTCCTGATCCCGGTCGCACAGCGGCCGACAAAGAAGATGAACAATCTCGACATCGATAACCTGTTCTCGGTGACGCTACGCGACGCAGGCGAGGTTGCCCTGATCGACGGTACGACCAAGAAGATCGAGCTGATCCTGAAGACGGGTTACGCAGTGCATATCTCGCGGATGTCAGCATCCGGACGATATCTGTTTACCGTGGGCCGCGACTCCAAGGTCAACCTGATCGATCTCTGGATGGATCCGCCGCAGTCCGTGGCCGAACTCAAGGTGGGCTCAGAGGCCCGCTCGATTGAGACCTCCAAATTCAAGGGCTATGAGGATAAATATGCGATTGCCGGCGCCTACTGGCCGCCGCAATACGTCATCATGGACGGTCTGACGCTGGAGCCGTTCAAGGTCGTCTCGACCCGGGGCATGACCTACGACACCCAGGAATATCACCCGGAGCCCCGCGTCGCCTCGATCGCGGCCTCGCACTTCAACCCCGAATTCATCGTCAACATCAAGGAAACCGGCCAGATCCTGCTCGTCAACTTCAAGGACATCAAGAATCTGAAGGTGACGGCGATCGAGGCCGAGCGCTTCCTGCATGACGGCGGTTTCGACAAGACCGGGCGCTACTTCCTGGTGGCGGCGAACGCCCGCCATAAAATCGCGATCGTCGACACCAAGGAAGACAAGCTGGTGGGCGTGGTCGAATCGGGCGGGCAGACGCCGCATCCCGGACGCGGCGCCAATCTGTTGCATCCGAAATACGGTCCGGTCTGGGCGACCAGCCATCTCGGCGACGAGACCATTTCCTTCATCGGGACAGATCCGGAAAAGAACAAGGCGCATGCTTGGAAGGTCGTACAAAAAGTGGCTGGCCAGGGCGGCGGGTCTCTGTTCATCAAGACTCACCCGAAGTCGGAAAATCTCTACATCGATACGCCGCTGAATACCGATGCCGAAATTGCGGCTTCGGTCGCGGTGTTCAAGATCAAGGATCTCGCCAAGGAGAAGCCCGAATACAAGGTGCTTCCGATTGGTCAATGGTCCGGAATTTCCGAAGGCGCACGTCGTGTCGTGCAGGGCGAGTACAACAAGGACGGTAACGAAGTCTGGTTCTCGGTCTGGAACAACAAGGCCCAGGAATCGGCGATCGTCGTGGTCGATGACAAGACGTTGACCTTGAAAGCCGTTATTCGCGACAAGCGGCTGGTGACGCCGACCGGCAAGTTCAACGTCCATAATACGCGTAACGACGTCTATTGAGGACCTGAAGACAATGAGACGGCGCGGCAGGATTGCTTGCCGCGCCGTCTCGACGCCAAAAGCCAAAACCGGGCGGAGCGCGCTATGAGCGTTGGAAAAGTCTACCTGGTCGGGGCAGGCCCCGGAGATCCGGAACTGCTGACATTGAAAGCGGCGCGTGTGATTCGGGAGGCGGACGTCGTCGTGTACGACCGCCTTGTGCCTGACAGTATTCTCGCCACGATCGGGGAAGGCGCGGCCCGGATCTATGTCGGCAAGCAGGCTAGCTTTCATCCGGTGCCACAGGAAGAAATCAACGAAATGCTGGTGCGACTGGGGCGCGCCGGTCGAACCGTGGTGCGGCTCAAGGGCGGCGACCCCTTCATTTTTGGGCGCGGCTCCGAGGAGGCGGCGGAACTCGAGCGCGCCGGTATTCCCTACGAGGTCATCCCCGGCATCACCGCCGCGCAAGGGTGTGCCGCATCGGCGCGAATTCCGCTGACCCATCGCGGGCTTGCGACAGGTGTCCGCTACGTCACCGGCCATCGCAAGGCGAATGAGCCGCTGGATCTGGACTGGGCAAAGCTTTCCGATCCCGAAACCACGCTCGTCGTCTACATGGGGCTTGCCAATATCGAGGAGATCGCCGGCAACCTCATCGCCAACGGATTGTCGCCGGACACCTCCGTGCTTGCTGTGTGTCAAGGAACGACCCCTCGAGAGCAGCGAATATGCACTCGGCTGGCCGCGCTTCCCGCGGCGGCCAAGGAGGCAGGCTTTGCAGGTCCCGTCCTGTTTATTATCGGTCGGGTCGTAGCGATCGCCATGAAGCGCAATGAGCACGACGATGCAACGGACACTCGGGCGATATCGGTTGTGGCCTAATGCGGTGTTGGCGCTGATCGTGTCCATTGCGCCGGCATCGGCCGGAGAGGCTGCACCCGATCCGGTCAAACTGGCGAATCTGGTGCGGCAGGATTGCGGTTCTTGCCATGGCCTGACCTTGAAAGGAGGTCTCGGAAAACCCCTGACTGTGGAGCAACTCGCTCCCTGGGATCGCGATCAGCTCGTCCACATCATTCTCGATGGCATCCCGGGTACGCCGATGTCGCCGTGGCGTCCGTTGCTCACCGAACTCGATGCGCGGTGGATCGCCGACCGGCTCAAGGAAGGAAATCTGCCATGATATTCGGTGCGCGATGGCTTGCTGCACTGTTGTTGTTTGCGATCCCGGCAGGCGGGCTTGCCGAGGGGTTGCGCGGTACCGGCAACCTTGGCCTGGTGGTGGAGCGAACGACAGGCTCGGTCCTGATCGTCGATACCAGCGCCCGGCAAACGATCGGCCGCGTCGAAGGCGTTGGCGATCTGTCGCATGCCTCGGTCGTGTTCTCGCCGGATCAGCGCTACGGCTATCTGTTCGGGCGCGATGGCGGGCTGACCAAGATCGACCTGTTGACGGCGTCGATTGCCGGACGCGTTGTCCAGGCCGGGAATTCGATCGGTGGCGCCATTTCCGACGATGGTGATCTGATTGCGGTCTCGAATTACGAGCCGGGCGGGGTGCGCGTGTTCGACGCCAAAACGTTGGCGCAGGTCGCGGACATTCCCGCCCTCGGAGCCGACGGCAAGGCCTCGAAAACGGTCGGCCTTGTCGATCTGCCGGGGCGTCGCTTTGCCTTTGCGCTCTACAACGCCGGAGAGATCTGGATCGCCGATCTTTCGAACGTGGAAACCCCGGCGGTCACCAGGCTGACGGCGGTCGGCAAGCTTCCTTATGACGGCAACGTCACGCCGGACGGCCGCCATTATCTGGCCGGTCTGTTTGGCGAAGATGGCGTGGTGCATGTCGACATGTGGCGGTCGCCACTGAAGGCCGAGCGTATCCTCGACCGTTACGGACACGGCGAGGAGCCGCTGCCAATCTACAAGATGCCGCATCTCGAAGGATGGGCCGCGGTTGGCGACCGGCTGTTGCTGCCCGCGGTCGGCCGGCACGAACTGATCGCGGTGGATACACGGAGCTTCACCGAGGCGGGCCGCGTCGCCACGCACGGGCAGCCCGTGTTCGCGGTGGCGCGCCCCGACGGCCGCCATGTCTGGGTGAACTTTGCCCATCCGTTCAACGACACTATCGACATCGTCGATACGCTGACGCTGAAGGTGATCCATCGTTTCGCGCCGGGACCCGCGGTGCTGCATATGGAATTCACGCCGCGCGGCAACGAGGTATGGGTCTCGCTGCGCGACGCCGACCGCGTCGACGTCTACGACGCCGCCACTTTTGCGAAGAAGGCGCAGATACCGGCGAAAAATCCTTCGGGCATTTTCTTCTCCGCGCGTGCAACGAGGATTGGACAATGAGACCAGATCCCGCCGAACTGACGCTGGTCGATCGCTGGCAGCATAATTTCCCGCTGGTCGATAAACCTTTTGCCGTCGTCGGACGTTATGCGGCGCTCAATGAACTGGAAACGATTCGAACCTTTCGCCGCATGCACGAGATCGGAGTGATCTCGCGCATAGGCGCGGTGGTTCGACCGAACACCGTCGGTGCGAGCACGCTGGCGGCGCTTCGGGTTCCCGCCGAGCGGTTGGCAGAGGTCGCGGCGATCGTCAGTCGTGAGCCGCTCGTCACTCACAATTACGAGCGAACCCACGCGCTCAATCTGTGGTTCGTGATCGCCGGCGCGGATGTCAAAGCGATCGCCGCGACCATCGCGAGCATCAGGCGGCAGACCCGGCTGGAAGCGATCGATCTGCCAATGCTAAAGGCCTACCATCTCGGTCTGGGCTTTCCGCTGACCGCGTCTCGCGCCAAGCGCGAGGGGGATAGCATGTGCGGCCTCTATCGCCCCGATCCGCGCGATCGCGGCATCCTGGCGGCGATCGAGAACGGTCTGCCACTGGTCGAGCAGCCCTATCGAGCGGTCGCCGAGCAACTTGGTCTCACTCAGGCCGAACTCATCGGCCGGCTCGACCATCTCACCAGCGTCGGGATCGTGACGCGATTCGGCTGCGTCGTGCGCCATGACAAGCTCGGCTTCAACTCGAACGCCATGGCAGTGTGGGACGTAGCCGACGACATGGTCGATGTCGTTGCAGCCAGCTTCGCCCGCAATCCGCACGTCACCCTGTGTTACCGCCGGCCGCGGCATTTGCCGCTGTGGCCCTACAACATCTTCTGCATGATTCACGCCAAGGCGCGGCAAGAAGCTTACGCGGTTATCGACGAAATCAACTTGCTGGCCGATACAGGCCTGAACAAGCAGGCGGTGCTGTTCTCGACGCGCTGCTTCAAGCAGCGGGGCGCGGTGTTCTCCAATGCCGGGCAGGGGTTGAACTGATGCCGGTCATTGGCCCCACGGAAAAGGCGATCATCAACGGTCTGCAGGGCGGGTTCCCCCTGACACGGCGGCCATTTCACGACGCAGGCGCGGAGCTCGGATTGAGCGAAGGCGAACTGATCCAGGGGGTCCGCGATCTCCTGGAGGCGGGGCAGTTGAGCCGCTTCGGCCCGTTGTGGAACGCGGAGATGCTCGGTGGCGATGTCTGCCTCGCGGCCGTTGCCGTACCACCGGAGCGGTTCGACGAGGTGGCGGCGCAGATCAATGCGCATCCCGAAATCGCGCACAATTACGAACGCACTCATGTGCTCAACATGTGGTTCGTCGTGTCGGCGGGGGAACCCGACCGCATCGCGCAGGTAATTGCGGAAATCGAGGCGGAAACGGGCCTCAGCGTCCATGCCATGCCAAAGGTGCGCGAATTTTTCGTCAGCTTCCGGGTGGAGGTATAGAAATGCTCGACTCGATCGACCGCAGGATCGTTGTGGAAACCCAAGCCGGCTTTCCTCTGGTGCGCGAACCCTACCGCGCGATCGCAGAGAAACTCGGCCTCGAAGAAATCGAAGTCATTGCCCGCCTCAGGCGGTTGCTCGGATCCGGCGCCATCCGGCGCATCGGCGCGATTCCCAACCATTATGCGCTGGGCTTCACGGCCAACGGCATGTCGGTTTGGGACGTGGCGGACGCGGCAGTCGCCGAAATCGGTGCCATGATCGGTGCACTCGATGAGGTAACACATTGCTACGCGCGTGCGCGCCATCTGCCGCTGTGGCCCTACAATTTGTTCGCCATGGTACATGGCCATACGCGCGACGAGGTCAGGGGCAAGGTCGAACGGATTGCGCGATTGATCGGTCCTGTCGCCCGCTCGCACGACGTGCTGTTTTCCACACGGATTTTGAAGAAGACCGGCTTGCGCATCGCCGCGTGAACCTCAAGGGGAATGTCAAGGGAGCGCCGGAGCATGTTTCGCCTTAGCCATTATCTGCACGAACTGCTTGAGCCGGCGCCGCTCAGCCCGGCGCGCCAGCCGCCGGGTCCGGTGGTGATCTGGAACCTGATCCGGCGCTGCAACCTGACGTGCAAGCACTGCTATTCGATTTCTGGCGATGTCGATTTCCCCGGCGAACTCTCGACGCCCGAGGTGTTCTGCGTGATGGACGACCTCAAGGCGTTTCGTGTGCCGGTGCTTATCCTGTCCGGCGGCGAGCCCCTGATGCGGCGCGACATTTTCGAGATATCCGAACGTGCCAAGGCCATGAAGTTCTATGTAGGCCTCTCCAGCAACGGCACCCTGGTGGATGCCCCGCGCGCCGACCGCATCCGCGATGTCGGCTTCGACTATGTCGGGATTTCGCTCGACGGCATCGGCGACACCCATGACCGCTTTCGCCGCAGGGTGGGCGCTTTTGGCGAAGCGCTGAACGGGCTGCGGCTGCTGCGCGACCGCGGCATCAAGGTCGGCGTGCGCTTCACCCTGACGGAAGACAATGCTGCGGAACTGCCTGGCATGCTCGATCTGGTGGAGCGCGAGGGCTTCCATAAATTTTATCTGTCGCATCTCGTCTATGCTGGCCGCGGCAACAAGAGCCGCGGCGACGATGCGATGTGGCAGACGACGCGCGAGACCATGGACATGGTGATCGACCGGGCCTGGCGCTGGGCGCAGAGCGGCAGCGAGATGGAAATCGTCACCGGAAACAACGACGCCGATGCGGTGTATCTTCTGCACTGGGCTGAGCGCACCATGCCGCATGCGGCGGCGGGGCTGCGCGCACGGCTGGTGCAATGGGGCGGCAATTCATCCGGCGTCAACGTCGCCAATATCGACAACCTTGGCAATGTGCATCCGGACACGATGTGGTGGCACTACACCATCGGCAACGTCAAGGTGCGGCCGTTCTCGGCGATCTGGACTGACCTGTCCGATCCGATCATGGCCGGGCTGAAGCGGAAGCCGCGCGTCATCAGCGGACGATGCGGCCAGTGCGCCTCTTTCGACATATGCAACGGCAACACAAGGGTACGGGCCATGCGCATCACCGGCGATCCCTGGGCCGAAGACCCCGGTTGCTATCTCAGTGACGCCGAGATCGGTCTCGCCCAGCCGCTGCGGCGGGTTACGGTCAGCGCCTACCGCGGAGCACGCCATGAAGCGCCACTTTCTCTCTGAGGTCGTCGGCGCGCTGTTGGCGGTCATCGGATGGACCGCGCCGGTTCTGGCGGATCCGGACGCAGCCAAGCTGTACACCGACAACTGCGCGACATGTCATGGCGCGGACCGGTTCGGCGGGATAGGTCCCGCGCTGCTGCCTGAGAACCTTGGACGCCTGATGGGCCCGCGCACCACCGCCGTTATCGCCGATGGCCGTGCCGCGACGCAGATGCCGGGCTTCAGTGCCAAGCTCGACAAGGACGGGATAGCGGCGCTGGCCGCCTATATTGCGACGCCGCTGAAGCAGGTGCCGTCGTGGGGCAGTGCCGAGATTGCCGCGAGCCGCGTCGTCCATGCCTCGGCGCCGGCGCTCGACCGGCCGCGCTTCGAGGCCGATCCCCTGAACCTCTTCGTCGTGATTGAAGCCGGCGACCATCATGCCACGATCCTCGACGGCGACCGGTTCGAGCGGCTGGCGCGGTTTCCGACCCGGTTCGCGCTGCACGGCGGGCCAAAGTTTACGCCCGACGGCCGCTACGTCTTCTTCATGTCGCGCGATGGCTGGATCAGCAAATACGATCTGTGGACCCTGACCATGCTGTCAGAGGTGCGCGCCGGCATCAATTCGCGCAATATCGCGATCTCGCGCGACGGCAAGCACATCGCGGTCGCGAACTACTTGCCGCATACCCTTGTCATGCTTTCGACCGACGATCTGCAGGTCGAGAAGATTTTTGAGGCAAAGGACAGGAAGGGAACCTCGTCGCGGGTGTCGGCAGTGTACCAGGCGCGGCCGCGCGACAGCTTCATTGCGGCGATGAAGGACGTTCCGGAAATCTGGGAGATCGCGACCGACCCGAATGCGCCGCCGGTCTATCCGGGCCTCGTGCATTCGCACGAAAAGGGCATGATCGAGGCATTGCCGTCGTCGCAGGGGCTGTTTGCGCTGCGCCGGATCGAGGTGCCCGAGCCGCTCGATGATTTCTTCTTCGATCCACCTTACCGCAACCTGGTCGGCTCAGCCCGGGAGGGCAAGGCGGTCGTCATCAATCTCACCGTCGGCCGCGATATCAAGCAACTGACCTTGCCCGGCCTGCCGCATCTCGGCTCCGGAATTTCCTGGAACTGGAACGGGCGGCCAGTGATGGCGACCCCGCACCTCAAGGAGGGAAGGATCAGCGTACTGGACATGCAGGACTGGTCGTTGGTCAAGGTGATCGATACGCCGGGGCCGGGCTTCTTCATGCGCAGCCATGAAAATTCGGTCTATGCGTGGACCGACGCCATGATGGGTGCGAAGAAGGACACGATGTCGATCATCGACAAGCGCACTCTCGAGATCGTTCGCACCGTAACTCCGGCGCCAGGCAAGACCGCTGCGCACGTCGAATTCGACAAGGACGGACGGCACGCGCTGGTTTCAATATGGGAGAGCGAGGGTGCCTTGGTGGTCTATGATGCAATCACCTTCGCCGAACTCAAACGCATTCCCATGTCGCGGCCATCCGGCAAATATAATGTATGGAACAAGATCAACTTTTCCGACGGGACCAGCCATTGAGCGCGAATGACGAAGTCGGAAAGGTCGCGTTGCTGGTCGCGGCTCATGGCGAGCGAAGCGAGGATGCGACCAACGAAGGCGTCAAGCGCATCGCAAACGCGGTTTCCGCCCGCCGCCTTGTTTCGGACGTTGGCGTTGGCTTGATCAAAGGTAGGCCGACCATCGGCGAGGCGTTGGCCGCGCTGGCCGCACCCAGGATCATCGTTTATCCGCTGTTCGCATCGGCCGGCTATTTTACCCGCGACCGGCTGGTGCAGCTGCTGGACGAAGCCAATGCGGAGGGCCGGACCATCGACGTGCTGGCGCCGCTCGGGCTCGATCCCGGCCTGCCGGATCTCGTGCTCGATCGCGCCACGGAGGTCGCATTCGAGAACGGGTTTGCTCCCGAAGCGTCTGCCGTCATCCTGCTGGCCCATGGTTCACGGCGCAATTCGGCTTCGCGCGAGGCCACCGAAGGGTTGGCGCGCGCGATCGAGAAGCGCGCCGCCTTTCGAAGCGTCGGCATCGCCCTGCTGGAGGAGCGCCCCTTTCTGCCTGAAGCTGCGGCACTTGTTGAAGGACCTGCCATCGTGGTCGGAATATTCTCCGGCGAAGGCATGCATGGCGCCAGGGACGCCCCAAGGCTGATCGCAGATCTGAACCGGATGGACCTCGTCTATGCCGGTGTGATCGGCCATCTCGCGGGAATCGAAAATCTGGTCGCGAGGTCGGTTACTGAAGCTCTCCGGAGAGTTCACGGGTGCGATTTCCATTGCTCTGATTGCCGTGACGAGAGGCAAACTGACCGTGCGGTCAGCGCGGTGTTTTCAACCAAAGATTCGCAGCGGCTTTCTTCGCCGATATCGAGGCTACCGACACGACGATCCAGAACAGCAATCTAATGGCCATTGCCCCGACGGTCCGTACCTCGAATGCTCCGCCACCCAGGACGTAAGCGCCAAATGCTGCAGCGACGAGTGCGGTCGATGACGCGAGAAAAATGGATGCATAGACCGCCCAAGGCCTGCGCCGCAGGAGGCCCAACCCGGCCAGAATGTAGACGAAGCCCGCGCAGAAATTGAACCAAAGGACAAAGGGCACTGCATTGCCGACGGAGGCGCGGGCCTCAGGGCTGCCGAACAGGGCCTGCCACCCGGAGAAGAGGGTCACGGCACCGAACACCATTGCTGCTATTGCCAGCCAATGCACAAGCTTATTCAAGGCGCTTGCTCCTCTGAATTCTGCTGCTGATTTGCTGAACAAGCTTACATTTGGACGAGAACGTCGCGCTCGCTCGAACCCGACGCCTTCGCCGGCTTCCTCACCGGTCCTTCCGTGTCGAATGTGGTAGATGCGCTTGAACGTCTGGATGATTTTTTTGCCCGGTCTGGAGACCGACGAGGGTTCTTCCTCGGCCATCTCCGTCACGAGGCCTGTTTTCGTTCGACTGCCTTATCCCGAGCGCGCCCCCCCGCAATCTCTCCAGAATCCGTATTTCGTTCTCCCAGGTAATGGTCGAACTTGCTTAAGCCATTTGGGCTGTCTCGATCTTTGTTCCGGATCAAACGTATGAAGCTGCAGCTGCGTGCGATACGATCGCCCTGATAAAAGACAAGTCGATCGCAAGCGTCGCGGGGCCGGCACCTGGCACGCTTCCTTCCAAATTCGATCAGTCGTTCACGATTTAGCTGAGGCAGCTTTACCGTCCCGAGCGCGTCCTTGAGGGCTTCCATGACCGCGGCCTTTGAACGGCGAGGGGGCTTGCCGACCTCGCGCATATCTTGGTCTTGGAGGTCGATCAGGTCGCCGAACGTCCGGACATTCCACAGGGCGCGTGGCTTGGACGATCCGTTGCGGTCGATATAAAACGTATCGGCCACATAACGGGTCTTGCGGCGGACCTGGACGCGCCAGTTTCCAGATGCCAACTGAGTGAATGATGGATTGGAGCGAGAGTCTAATTCATTCAATGAGTTAGAGGCCGGCGTGTGCACGATGTGTGCACCGGGAGATCGAAAGAAAATCCAGCGACGGCGCTCCGCTAGGGTGGAAAAGATCACGCGGGGCTGGGCTCGCGCATCGCTGAAGGGAACGACAATCCAGCCTGACATGCGAATGTAACACGCCCTGCTTACCGTCACCGGCAGGACTATGACGACCCCGTGAATGTGAGGAAGCGTGTTGACCCCGGATGCGCCGATTGCCGCGCCCGCCCGCAGCGTATGGCAATGCCGTGCACTGGCACTTGGCCTCGGCCTGTGGTTTGCCGTCGACGTAGCGATGGCGCAGGATCAACGAGCCAGCTTCGATATTCCGGCTCAGCCGCTCGCCGATGCCCTTGTGGCCTACGGGTCAGCGACGGGAATCGAGGTGTTTTACGACGGCGCGCTGGCGATCGGACGCCGCTCGACTGCGGTGACGGGAGTGCACCCGTCCATGGTTGCGCTGCAGATGTTAATTGGGTCCGCCGGTCCGATAGGGGTGCGTCGCGATGGCTCGGCCTGCCAAGGTTGAACCAGATAGGCGGGGCGTGGGGCGCGCGGTCCTGTTTCCGTGGCGGATCTGCCGGTTGTTTCCGATCATGATTTTTGGCGTTATTGCTGGCGCGAATGCCAACCTGACAGCGCACGCTCAGGGAGCAGTCGCCGAGATATGGTTCGACATTCCCGCCCAGCCGATCGCTTCGGCGCTCAATGCTTATAGCGCTGCATCCGGACGAATAGCGGCCTATAACGGCAATCTGGCCATCGGCCGCATTTCCGGCGCCGTCAAGGGGCGGCTAACTGCGGAGGTCGCGCTCCGGCTTCTGTTGAAGGACAGCGGGCTGTTGGCGCAGGAGGTCACTTCGGATGCCTTCGTCGTGGTGGCTGGACCGGACGATGCTCGCGTTGTGACCGCGCCCTTCCACATTGCGCAGAACGCGCTGTCGCACCAAAATGCTGAAGAGCGGCGCTATTCCGGCCTCATCCAGAGCAGTATCAATGGCGCTTTGTGCGCGCTGTCGGGAGCGGCACCAGGCAACTACCGACTGGCCATCAGCTTCCGGATCGGATCCGCCGGAGAGGTCGTCGAGCCGAAGCTCTTGAGCCCAACCGGGGATACCTTGCGCGACAGCACCATCGTCAAGCTGCTGCGCGGCCTGTCGATCGGGGAGGTCCCGCCGCCGCGCATGGCGCAGCCCTTCACCATGGTGATTCTGCCATCCTCCTCTGGTGGCACCATCGACTGTCCACTGGTCAAGAGGGTCCGACGTGGATAGGAGAACAGACAAGCTTTGTGTTGATGCGCCATGGACAGATGAGGCTCGTCCGGAACAGGCTCCTGAGCATTCGGCAGCATTGCGGGCATTCCTGATCGCACGGTATGGCGAATTGCGGAATAGCCTGGCGCACCGGCTCGGTTCGTCGGACTGGGCTGAGGACGCCCTGCAGGATACCTATCTGCGCCTTGGCCGCGCGGAGACTGTCGGTGAGCTCCGCAATCCGGCCGCCTATCTTTTCAGAGCTGCCTTCAACATCGCGATGAACCGCTTCCGGGCGGAGAGCCGATTCCTCGACGCGGGAGATGTCGAAGCCCTGCTGCACGTTGCCGACGACGCCCCCGACGCGTTGCGGGTGATCGAAAGTCGTTCCGATCTGATGCGGCTGAAGCAGGTGATGGCCGAACTGCCGTCGCGCCAGCGCGACATCCTGTTGGCTGCGCGCGTGGAGAACCTGTCGCAGCGACAGATCGCAGAACGGTTTGGCATTTCCGCGAGCATGGTTGAAAAGGAACTGAGGAGGGCACATGAGCACTGCGTCACGCGGTTCCGTCGCGGCAGAAAACGGTGATCATGCATCGATGCACGAGGGGCGAGGAAGCGAACCTCGTGAAGGTGGGGATGTGCGCCGCGATTCGCCGAAGCGTCTGCCGTGCAGGGTGAAGGGGGCGAGGACGGCCGGCTGGCTGTGGTCGGGGTCTGCAGGAGCTTGATGAGACAGATGTCGCAACACCAGCCGATGCCAGAGGAGGGCGAGTCCGCCGGTGAATTGACGCCGCTGGAGGAGGAGGCGCACGCCTGGGTCAGGCGCCTCGCCACCGGAGAGGTCACCAGGCGCGACGCGCAGGCGCTCAAATCCTGGTGCGATACCAGCACCGCCCATGCAGCGGCGTTTTCCGAGGCCAGCCAGTTCTGGCAGGCTCTTGGCCCTGCCGCCCGCGCCTTGCGCGACGACCTTGCCGTGACTGGCGATCGACGGCCGGAGCGTCGGCAGCTGCGGATCGGACGTCGCGCCGTGCTTGGCGGAGCCTTGGCTGCGTCGGCCGCCGCGCTCAT
>DAIMKE010000052.1:0-13666 GCA_036721875.1 Bradyrhizobium sp.
GCTCTAGATTCTTGGTTTGACGCGTTTTCTTGACGCGAACCGGTTTCCACTTTGCTCGAAAACGCTCTAAAACGGCTCTTGCGCCGTTCACGAACAGGTTTTTGAATTGAAAGCGCAACAGCGCAGGAGCCACCGTCCCGATGTTTGATTTCGATCGCGTAATAGACCGCCGCGGCACGCACGCGTCGAAGTGGGACATGATGGCCAAGCTCTCAGGGATTACCGCCGCCGACGGGATCCCGATGTGGGTCGCCGACATGGATTTCGCGGCGCCTCCGGGCGTGACGGCAGCGCTGACCGAGGTCGTGAACCGCGCGGTCCACGGCTATTACGCCGACACCGGCAGCTGGGCGATCGCGCTTGCCGAATGGATGGCGCGCCGGCATGGCCTCACGATCGATCCGGGATGGGTGAGCCCGACGCCCGGCGTCGTCTCGGGACTGGGCCTCATCCTGCAAGCCGTCACCGAGCCCGGCGACGAGGTCGTGGTGTTTCCGCCGGCCTATCATGCCTTCCGAAAGATCATTCTCGCCAACGATCGGCGCATCCTCGACGCGCAACTGTCGCTGCAGCAGGGCCGCTACGCGATGGACCTCGATGCGCTCGCTGCGAAACTCACGCCGCGCACCAAAATCGTGTTTTTCTGCAGCCCGCATAATCCGGGCGGCACCGTCTGGTCGGTCCAGGAGATCCGCGCGCTCGCGCTCCTGTGCGCCGAACGCAATCTGATCCTTGTTTCCGACGAAATCCACTGCGACCTGCTGCTGGGTGGCGTGAAGCATACGCCGACGATCACGGCCGCGCCGGAAATCGCGGATCGGCTGATCACCTGCGTCGCCGCGACCAAGACCTTCAATCTCGCCGGCGCGCATGTCGGCGCATGCTTCACGTCGAACCCGGTGTTGAAGGCGAAGCTCGACGCACGGATCGCGGCGAGCGGCCTCGCCTCCTACAACGCCTTCGGCATGATCGCCACCGAAGCCGCCTGGCGAACCGGCGAGAGCTGGCTGGATGCCCTGCTGCCCTATCTCGCCGGCAACCGCGACCTGCTCGACAGCAGGATCGAACGCGCCGCGCCCGGCGCGCGCTCGATGCGGCTCGACGCCACCTATCTGGCGTGGGTCGACTTCTCCGGCACCGGACTGCCTGCCAAGGACGTTGCGGCAAGGGTGAAGGACCGCGCGCGCATTTTCGCCAGCCCCGGCGAACAGTTCGGCCCCGGCGGCGAAACCTGGCTGCGCTTCAACTTTGCGACGCCGCGGCCGATCCTCGCGCAGGCGCTCGATCGGCTGGATGAGGCGTTTAGAGAGCTTCGAACGTAGGCTACGGACGGAGTATTATCGGCGTAACGGCGATCGCGGCGCTCGACGCGTGACGGTCATTCCCGCCCATACCGGATATCCACGACGCCGTAGCCGATCGATGAAATCTTTTCCTGTCCACACAGAGGCAGTTGCCATTCGATCGCCCCGTGAACGGCGACAATGGCCGGATCCTGGTTTGACGACCGACCGCGGAAACCCTACCGTTCACGGCATGCTGCATGCGCGGCAAGTATCGATGGAATGCAGGCGGCCCCGATGCGGATGGCGCGACGACGTGCGTTAGAAAATAATCGATGAACAACCCCGAACCGATGCTTCCCAACGAGCCCTGGCCCCAACGTATCTCAAGGATTCTTGCCTGGCTCGCCGGCGCCTGCATCCTGTTTGGCTGCGGCGCGCTGATTTCAGTCGATGTCATCACACGCTTCGTATTCAAGCGCGGCATGGTCGAAAGCTTTGAAATTTCGGGCTACATGCTGGCAGCCTGTATTGGGCTCGGACTAGCCTTCACCGTCACGTCGAAGTCCAATATCCGCGTCGACATCCTGCTCGATGCCTTCCCCTATCGCCTGCGCGCGGCCTGCGATCTGCTTGCCGCCTTCGCCCTCGCCGTCATCGCTGTGGCGCTGGTCTGGTTTACCTGGAAAACCCTGGCGCAATCCTGGACCATGAATGCGCGATCGACCTCCGTCATGCAGACGCCGATGGTGCTGCCACAGGGCGTTTGGTGGATAGGCCTGCTCTGGTTCGCATTCATGGCCGTGCTGCTCCCGCTGCAATCGATGCTGCGACTGCTGGCAGGCGACCGGCGCGGCTTTGACAAATTTATCGGCAGCCTGCGCGTAACCGAAGAACTGCAGCAGGCCGGCATCGATTTGGCTGAAGCCGAGCCGAAGCCTGACGTGTCGCGGCCATGATCGGCACCGCGTTCAGCCTGTTGATCGGCCTGATGGCGCTCAGCCTGCCGGTCGCGGCAGCACTGGGCATAATGGCCTATATTCTCTCGCAGAAATACGCGTTCTTTCCATTGACCGGCGCGCTCGGTGAACTGGCCTGGAACTCTTCGAACGACTTCATTCTGATTGCCGCACCAATGTTCATCATGATGGGCGAACTCATGCACCGATCTGGCATGAGCGAACGACTGTTCGGCGCCCTCGCTCCATGGTTCGCGCGAATTCCAGGACGCCTGATCCACACCAACATTGCCGCCAGCGCCATCTTCGCCGCAACCTCGGGTTCGTCGGTGGCGACCGCCGCGACGATCGGCACGGTTGCGATCCCCAACATGGACAAGGGCGGCTACAATCGCCCACTGTTCCTGGGCTCGATCGCCGCAGGCGGTACGCTGGGAATCCTGATCCCGCCGTCCATCAACATGATCATCTATGCGGTGCTGACCGATACTTCGGTCGCCCAACTTTACGCCGCGGGGTTCATCCCAGGCTTCATGCTGGCCGGGCTGTTCTCGCTGACCGTGTTCGCCGTCGCGATCTGGCGTCCGAAACTGGCAGGTCCCGCGGTCGACACCGCCGGATTGTGGCCGCAAAGGATGGCGGGACTGAAGCATCTTGTGCCACCACTCGGCCTTTTCCTGACGGTCGTGGGATCCATCTATATCGGCATTGCCACGCCGACCGAGGCGGCTGCTCTCGGATTGATGGCAACGGTGGCCCTCGTGGCGGCCAATGGACAACTGACCTTGCCCGTGCTGCTGCGTGCCTTCGAAGGCACCGTGCGAACCACCTGCATGATCATGCTGATCATCATTGCCGCCTTCTTCCTGAACTTCGTGATGGTCTCGATCGGCCTGGTCAAGGCTGTGACCGATTCAGTTCTGTCACTTGGCTTGCCGCCGTTGGCGATGCTTCTGGCGATCATCGTGTTCTATCTGGTCCTCGGCTGCTTCATGGAGACGCTGTCGATGATGATCGCAACCACACCGGTGGTCGTGCCCGTGATCACGGCCATGGGTTACAGCCCGATCTGGTGGGGCATCATCTTCGTGATTCTGATGGAGGCGGCGCTCATTACGCCGCCGGTCGGTCTGAACCTCTACGTGGTCCAGTCCGTTCGAAGAAACGGACCATTCTCGGACCTGTGTATCGGCGCCCTTCCATTCGTCGGCGCCATGATGATCATGATCGGCATTCTGATCGCCTTTCCCGATATCGCCCTCTGGCTACCGAGCGTATTGCAACCGAAGAAATAGCGCCGGCCACGTGGCTGGCTCAGCCCATAAGGAGACCTGATGATGTCGATGCGAACTGCTGTTTCCGCAACTGCCGCAGTTGCTGTCCTTGGCTTCGCCGCACTGCCCGCAACGGCCCAGACGCAGGGGTTGCCGGCAACCTCGTTCAACGTGGTGGGCAGCATCGGCAACCTTTCGATGTATCTCAACCGCGAAGTGCCGTTCTGGAACGAGACCGTTCCCAAGGAATCGGCCGGCGCGATCAAGGTCCAGCTGAAATCCTTCACCGAACTCGGACTGAAGGGGCCCGAAATCTTCAGACTGGTTTCTTCCGGCACGCTGCAGTTTGCGACCACCGTACTGAACTACAATTCCGGCGAAGTGCCGATGAATGAAGCCGCCGATCTCGTCGGCCTTGTCGGCTCGGTTGAGGAGTTGCAGAAGGTCGTGAACGTCCTGCGTCCGAGCTATGCGAAATTCCTGGAGGAAAAGCACGGCATCAAGTTGCTTGGCTTTGGCACCTATCAGGCGCAGGTGATTTATTGCCGCGATGCCTTCACCAACATTGCGGACCTCAAAGGGCGCAAGGTCCGCGCATCCGGCGCCTCGCAGCAGACGTTCGTCTCGCACATCGGCGGCTCGCCGATTACTATCGCATTTGCGGAGGTGCAACCGGCGCTCGCGAGTGGCGTCATCGATTGCGCCATCACTGGAGCGCTGTCCGGCTACCGCTCGAAATGGCATGAATCGGCAAAGTTCATCTCGCCGATGCCGATCAACTTCGGCGTCGCCGCTCACCTTGCAAATCTCGCATGGTGGAAAACACTGGACCCGAAGGTGCAGGCCTTCCTCGAAGCCAATGTCAGAAAGCTCGAAGACTCGATATTCGAACAGGCCAAGACCGAAACCCAGACCGGCATCGATTGCAACACCGGCAGTCCCGCATGCAAGGAAGGGCAACCTGCTTCCATGAAACTGGTCGCTGTCACGCCGGCTGACGAAACCCTTCGAAAGGATGCGCTAGTGAAGGCGATCATGCCCGGCTTCGCACAACGCTGCGGCGCTGATTGCGTCACCAACTGGAATGCGACCATCGGCCAATCCCTCGGCCTCAAGATGGGACAATGAGTCCCACACCCACCGCCAGCGAGGTTCGAATCGCGACGATTGATCCCACCGCCTACAGGCATACGCCCTGGAAGAACGGCGGCGGGGTCACCGTCGATATTGCCGAGTCCCTGCTCCCTGGATTTCCTTCGGGCAGTTGGGAGGGAATGATCTGGCGATTCGGCCGCACCGCGATCGCGGCACCGGGTCCGTTCTCCGACCTGAGCGGCTATAACCGGCATCAGGTGCTGGTTTCCGGTCTGGGGCTCGTCCTTGAAACTCCTGCCGGTGAGATCGACGTCCGACAGCCGTTCAGGCCGGTGCAGTTTGCCGGCGAAATCCCGATTGTCAGCCGACTTGAAGCCGGGCCGGTCGAAGTCGTCAACCTGATTGGTGATCGCTCACGCGTATCGATCGACCTCTGTTGCCTGACGACCGGCGCATCGAAGTCGTGCCCGGCCGGCGTTCACATCGTCTATGCGGCAGCAAGTGCCTGCGAGGTGGTCATCAACGGCGACGTCTGTGGTTTGGCGATCGACCATGGCATGCACGTCGAGGCTGGAGAACGTTTCACCGTCACTAACCGGCTCGGCACAGCGATTGTTGCCAGCATCCTTCATACGGAGCGGACGTTGACGCGGCCCTTCACGACTTGATCGCGAAATCCTTGCCCAAACGCATGTCCTGATGGCGGACGCTCGTCCCCCTGCCACGCCCCGTGTGAGCCCTGCGGCCTAGTCGCGCATGCCTACCGCCGAACAACCCACTTGCGCAGCTCCTTCGGTGATGCTCACTGGGACGGAGCCATGTTCTGGCGCGATATCGGCACTCTCCGGCAAGGCTATGCAATGCCGGAGATAATCCGGTAGTGTCGCGGCACGTGGCAGAATAACAAGATGGCCGTCAGGCCCCCTAAAAGTCGACAAATACAAGGGAGGATTTTTCATGAAGGTGTTGAAGACGGCGCTTGCGGCCACCGCTGCAACGGTAATGTTTGCCGGGTCTGCCCTGGCGCAGGGCAAGCCTGCGGAAATCAAGGTCGGCATCACGACGTTCCTGTCCGGCCCGGCCTCCGTGTTCGGCGTGCCGGCCAAGGCCGCGGCCGAAATGATCGCGGAGGATCTCAACAAGAAGGGCGGCATCGGCGGCGTGCCCGTAAAACTGTCGTTCGTCGATGAAGGCGCCGGCGGCGAGGCCCTGGTCTCGAATTACCGCCGCATGGTGCAGGACGACAAGGTGGACGCGACGTTCGCCTCGATCTCATCCGGTAGCTGCAATCAGCTCGTCCCGGTCGCCGAAGACCTCAAGGTCATGAACTTCATGTGGGATTGCGGCGCCGCCTCGATCCTCGAGACCAAGAAGTATCGCTACAATTTCCGCACCCAGGCCAACGGCACCCCCGAGATGCTGGCCGTGCTGCTCTATTTGCTCAAGACCAAGCCCAACTTCAAGACCATCGCGGTCGTCAACCAGGACTATGCGTGGGGCCGTGAGAGCTGGGAAATCTTCTCCACCGCGCTGAAGGCGATGAAGCCCGACGTGCAGGTGGTGGCCGAACTGTTCCCGAAATTCGGCTCTCCTGACTATTCGACCGAGGTCTCCCGCCTGCTGGCGCTGCGGCCCGACGTGGTCTTCACCACGAGCTGGGGCGGCGACCTCGACACGCTGGTGCGCCAGTCCGGGCAGCGCGGCCTGCTGCAGCAGTCGACGTTCATCCTGGCGATCGGCGAATCCTCGATCCAGCGGCTCGGCAAGGATCTGCCGGAAGGCCTGATCGTCGGCGCCCGCGGCGACCACTGGTTCCTGCATCCCGAGAAGAAGGACGATGCCGCCTTCAAGGCCTTCAACGAGGCGTTCAAGGCCAAGACCGGCGCCTGGCCGATCTATCCGGTCTATCACATGGCGCAGGCCTTCGCGGCATTGCAGACCGCCTATGACAAGGCGATCAAGGCGAACGGCGGCAACTGGCCGACCCGCGAGCAGGTCGTCGATGCCACCGCCGGCATCCAGTTCGCGACCGGTTTCGGCCGGCCGGTGACGCTGCGGCCGGAAGACAACCAGGGCCTCGAAGCCCAGCTCGTCGGCGTCACCAAGACGGTCCCGGGCTACGACTTCAAGCTGCTCGACAACATGATGATCTTCGATCCGAAGGTGATCACCAATCCGGCGGGCGTGCGTTCGGTCGAATGGCTGAAGACGCTCAAGCCCGAATTCGTCAAGATGGACGTGCCGACCTTCAAGCAGTAACGCCGCGATTCTCCGTCCTCCGGGCCCTGCCCCGGAGGACGGGCTTTCCGCCAAGAAGGCCCCCAAGGCTCCCCATGAATACGACACTTGCCACCCTGGCCGTTCTCGACGGCATCAGCTACGCCGCGCTGGTGTTTCTGGTCTCCGTCGGGCTCAGCCTGATCTTCGGCGTGCTGCGCGTGGTGAACGTGGCGCACGGTTCGCTCTACGCCTTCGGCGCCTACCTCGCCGCGACGCTCAGCCTCGCTGTCGCGCCGCTGTCGCCTTGGCTGACCTACCCCGCGCTGATCGTGGCCTCAATCGCCATCGGCGTGATCTGCGGCGGCTTCATCGAACGCTTTCTGCTGCGCCCGCTCTACGGGCGGGACGACGTGCTGCAGCTCCTGATCACGTTTGCGGCGTTCATGATCATGGACAATCTGCAGCGCCTGATCTGGGGCGTGCAGCCGATCTTTGCCGCCGAGCCGTTGAAGCTGCTGCCCAATATCAGCGTGTTCGGCGTGAACTATACGTCGTACCAGGTCATCCTGCTGCCGCTGGTGGCGCTGCTGACGCTGCTCGGCCTGCGCTACTTCCTGCGCCGCACCCTGGCGGGCGCGGTGATCCTGGCGGTCACGGAAGACCGCGAGGCCTCCACCGCCATCGGCATCGACGCCAAGAAAGTCTATTTCGTCACGTTCGTGATCGGCGCGAGCTTCGCAGCGCTTGGCGGGGCCCTCGCCTCGCCGACCACGTCGCTGGTGCCCGGGATGGGCGCGGACATGATCGTGCTGTCCTTTGCGGTCGCCGCCACCGCCGGCCTCGGGCAGATCGAAGGCACGGCGCTGACCGCGCTCATGATCGGCCTGACGCGGGCGTTCATCATCTATATCCAGCCGGAGTTCGAGGTGCTGGTGCCGTATCTGCTGATGGTGCTGGTGCTGCTGGTGCGGCCGTTCGGCCTGTTCGGCGCGGTGCAGGTGAGGAAGATCTGATGAACGGCCGTTTCAAGCCCATCACGGCGGTCGCCGTCGTCTTCTTCGTGGTCGCAGCGCTGGCGCCGCTGTTCGTGGCGAGCTGGGCGACGCTGTTCGCGCTGATCCTCGCCAAGGGCATCGTCGTGCTCGGCATCGTTCTGTTGCTGCAGGCGGGACAGGTGTCGTTCGGACACGCGATGTTCTTCGCGACCGGCGCCTACAGCGCGGCGTTCTGGGGCAAGTATGTCGGCGGCGGCGACATCCTGCTCTACATCGTGCTCGGCGGCATATCGTCCACCGTCATCGGCCTGATCGTCGGCATGTTCGTGGTCCGCTACCGCGAAATCTTCTTCGGCATGCTCAACCTCGCCTTCTCGATGGTGCTGTGGTCGCTGCTGGAGAAGATGTTCCACTACACCAACGGAGCCGACGGCATCCGGGTCGCGCGCCCCGGCCTCTTGGGATTTTCCTTCGATCCGGAGACGTTCCAGTACGTCATCCTGTACGTGGCCCTTTTGGTCGCGATCGCGGCCTTCTTCGGCGTGCAGCGCTATCTCGAAAGCCCGCTCGGGCACATGCTGCGGGCCATCAAGTCGAACGAGACGCGGCTCGAATATCTGGGCACGTCGGCGCGCCACGTGCTGCTGGTGGGATACGTGATCTCGGCGTTCCTCGGCGGTGTCGGCGGCGCGCTGGTCTCCATCATCCAGCAGATCGCCACGCCCGAATTCGGCTTCTGGACCAAGTCGGGCGAGTTCGTGTTCATCGCGATCCTCGGCGGCGGTGCGCATGCGTTCGGCGCGTTCGCCGGTGCCGCCATGTTCGAGACCGTCCGCTTCTATGCAGCCGCCCATCTTGCAGACTCGTGGCAGCTCATTCTCGGCGTGGTGCTGATCGTCATCATCCTCTACGCGCCGAACGGCCTGATCGGCCTCCGCCAGCGCGACGATCGTTCCAAGCAGGGAGGTCACTGATGGCCAACATCCTGCTCTCTGCCAAAGGCATCAAGATCCGCTTCGGCGGCGTGATCGCGGCCGACGGCATCGACCTCGACGTCCATGAGGGCGAGAACCTCGCCATCATCGGACCGAACGGCGCCGGCAAGACCACGTTCCTCAACATCTCCACCGGCTATCTCAGGCCGCAGGCCGGCACCGTGAGCTTCCTCGGCCACGACATCACAGCCCATCTGCCGCGCACCATCACCAAGCTCGGCATCGCCCGCGCCTTCCAGATCCCGCAACTGTTCCTCGATCAGACCGTGATGGAGAACATGCTGATCGCGGCCGCCTCGCTCAAGGGACGCCCGTCGGGATTCAAGGCGCTGTCGAGCCTGCCGGAAGCGCCGGAGATGGAGCGCCTGCTGGATCTTGTCGGCGTCAAATCCTACGCGGAGCGCAAGGCGCGCGAATTGCCCGAAGGCCAGCGCAAGCTGGTCGACATCGCGCTGGCGCTGGCGCTGAAACCCAAGCTGCTGCTGATGGACGAGCCGACCTCCGGCGTCGCCTCGTCCGAGAAGCTCGGCATCATGGACATCCTCACCACGGCGCTCGCCAAGGAGAAGGTGACCTCGGTGTTCGTCGAGCATGACATGGACATGGTGGAGCGTTACGCCAACCGCGTCGCCGTGTGGAACATGGGCAAGATCCAGAAAGTCGGCACGCCCGCGGAGGTGCTGGCCGATCCGAAGGTTCGAGAGCAGGTGATCGGAATATGACGCCGATGCTGAGTTTCGAGAACATCAACGTCGCGATCGCCGGCGCGCCGGTGCTGCGCAACGTCACCTTCTCGCTGCAGCCGGGCGCGAGCGCCGCGCTGATCGGGCGCAACGGCGCCGGCAAGACCACGACGGTCCGCACCATCATGGGTTTCACGGAAGCCAGCGGCACCGTGCGGCTCGGCGGCGAAGATCTCGGGCCGATCCCGCCGCATCGGCGGCCGTCGCTCGGGCTCGGCTATGCGCCCGAAGACCGCCGGCTGTTCTCTGCGTTTACCGTCGAGGAGAACATCCTCCTCCCCGGCCGCGTCGCCAAGCTCAGCGCGGACGAGTCCAGGCGCCGACTCGATCGCGCCTATTCCGTGCTGCCGGAGCTGAAGGAACTCGCCAAGCGTCCGGCGGGATCGGTCTCCGGCGGACAGGGCAAGATGGTGGCGCTCGGCCGCGCGCTGATGCTGGGCACGCGCCTGCTCATTCTCGACGAGCCGTTCCAGGGCCTCGCGCCGGTGCTGGCGCAGCGTTATGCCGAGGCGCTGCGTCGCTTGCGTTCGCAGGACAAGGACATCACGCTGCTGATCACGGAATCTAACCCGAAACTGCTCGAGACGTTCGCCGACGTGACGCTGACGATCGAGCGCGGCGAGATCGAAAGCCGCGCCAGCCACTGACGGCGCGGCTGCCATCGCAGCCGCCAAGGGCGTGGCCACCGTAATTCTACGCTTTTGCGAATCGTTCCGGCCGCATTCTACAATTTCCGCAGTTTGTATTCCCGGGCGTTTGCCGTTCTCCGCCCGCGCCGAAAAGGCGCGACTGCGGAAGGTTGTCAATTTGCAGGTCACGGGGCTTCGCGGTGAATACCGCGCGCGCCCATGTTGGCACGAACCCTGCATTGCAATGAGCAGAAAATTCATCATCAACGAAGGTCGTCATGCTCGTCACCCTCATTGCCGTTCTCTGCAACAGCCAGCTTTGCCTGGAGAAAGTCGTCACCACCAGCGATCAATCCGGCATCACGTTCAGCGCCTGTGCGGTGAATGCGCAAATCGGAATTGCCGACTGGCTCGCCAAGGGGCCGTATCACGATTGGAAATTGCAGCGCTACAAGTGCGTGCTCGGCAAATACGTGCCGAAGAACGATGTGTGAGGTAAGCCACTCGCATCGGCATCGCTTCGTAGTATGGTGAGAGCGCAGCGAAACCCATCGTTTGCCGCAAGCCTTATGATGGGTTTCGCTGCGCTCTACCCATCCTGCGAGACCCGCTTAAGCCGCCCCGTTTCGATTTTCCCCACCGTCCGCGATTTGCCCGAATTCATGGCGCAAGCGCAATTTCGCATTGCTCCTCATTGAACCTATTGCAGCGCCTGTGGACTAACCAAGTTGGGCATCCACGATCCGTTACCTGAATCACATCCCGCGATGCAGTGCTGACATCTCCTTGGCGCGGGCCCCGGCAATGTGACCGGATCACACGTGTTATCGGGACATTTCGCTTGACGCAGAATTGCCAGAATTCGCCGACCGTTCGCAGGCTCGCCGCGATCATGTTCGCCGACGTCGCGGGCTTCAGCCGCCTGATGGAGCGCAACGAAGCGCTGACGTTCTCGCGCTTGCGCCGTCTGCGTGAAGAAGTGAACTTTGTCAAAGTGGAAGAACACGGCGGCAGGGTCATCCGCGCCACGGGCGACGGATTCCTGGCCGAGTTCGGCAGCGCCATTGCCGCCGTGCAATGCGGTCTCGATATCCAGCGTACCGTCATGGAACTCGAGCAGGGACAGGCATCGTCGGACCGGATCCGGTTCAGGATCGGAATCAACGTCGGCGACATCATCGTCGACGGCGACGACATCGCGGGCGACGGCGTCAACATTGCGGCCCGGCTGGAAGCGCTGGCCCCCGTCGACGGCATCTGCGTCTCATCGATGGTGCGCGAGCAAATCCGTGACGATCTCGGCTTCACCGACATGGGCGAGCAGAAGCTGAAAAACATCGCGCGTCCGATAAGAACCTGGGCATGGCGCCCGGATGCCGCCGCTCCCTCGCCGCCTCTGGACAAGCCGCTCGCCAAACCTGTGCGGCTCTCGATCGTGGTCCTGCCGTTCACCAACGTCAGCGGCGACCCGGCACAGGAATATTTTTCCGACGGCATCACCGACGAGGTGACGGCGCAGCTCTCCAGGATCAAGGGCAGTTATGTGATCGGTCGGGACACCGCGATCAGGTACAAGGGCAAGGAGGTCGATATCCGCGCGCTGGGCGTCGAGCTCGGCGTGCGCTACGTGCTGAGGGGAAGCGTCGAGCGCTTCGACCAGGGCATCGATACCACAGCCCAGCTTTGGGACGCGCTGTCCGGAACGGTGTTGTGGGCCGACACCATGGAGGTCGACAAGGCCGCGGTGCGCAATATCAGGCGCGAAGTGGTCAACCGTCTTGCGATCGCGTTGAACCTGCAGCTCATCGAAGCCGAGGCCAGGCATTCGGAGAATTCCGAAAGTCCTGATGCAACCGACCTCGTGATGCAGGCCCGCGCCGCCTACTACCGCGCCAACACGCTCGAAGCGCTACAGCATGTTCGGGCGATGTTCGAGAAGGCGCTGTCGATCAACGCCAACGATCAGGCGGCGCTGGTGGGCCGCGCCGTCACCATGGTCGAACAGGTGTTCGGCTGGCCGAGCGACGCCAATGCGCAGCTCATCGACGAAGCCGACCGGCTGATGGCGAAGGCGATGCCGCTGGACCGGCACAACGCCTACGCCCGTTTCGTGATGTCGCGGCTGCGCCAGATGCAATGCCGCATCGAGGCGGCGTTGGCCGAAAACCAGATCGCGCTGGAGCTCGATCCCAACCTGGTCGAGGCCATCGCCTGGAACGGACATCTGCAGTTCGCCAGCGGCCGCCCGGAACGGGGAATAGAACCGCTGCAGCGAGCGCTGGCACAATCGCCGAAGGACCGCATGCGATGGGTGTGGTGCCTGATGCTCGGTCTCAACTACTCGCTGATGGGGCAGTATCACGACGCCATTCTCTGGCTGGAGCGATCGATCGCGATCAATCCGCGGCATTGGGCGAACGTGGCGTTTGCCGCCGTCGCTTACGACAACGTCGGCGACCACGCCAATGCCAAGCGTGCGAGGGCCCAATTCGAGGACGTCTATCGCGGCGAAGTCATCGAGCCTCGGTTCTATTCGCAGACGCCGGCCTATCTCGAATTGCTCGACGCGCGGGTCATGCCGGCGTGGCGCAAACTCGGACTTCCGGAGCCGGATTCACCGACGTCTCACCGGCGGTTGACGATGAAGCAGGCGGCATCGAAGCAATAGCCAGCTTCGCAGGACGGGTGAGCGCAGCGATTGAGCTGCCGCCGTTAACTACATTCGCGGCTGCCCGGCGACGAATCGCGATTTCGCTTGAGGCTAACCAACTGTTAGGGTTGATTGAGCCGACAGTCACATTGCAACGTGAAAGCTGAAAAACCCCGGATTGGATCAGATCGCGGCATGCATTGGTATGTCTACCCATTGGCGGCTCTCGCCAGCGTCCTCCTCGGCCACTTTCTCGTCGACCAGGTCGGCAAGCCGATACGGAGCGTGCTGCGTCTTCGGCGCATAGCTGTAAAGCGGATGCTGCTGTTTCGGAGTGTGGCACTACCCAAGGCGCGAGAACTGGCGACCACTTCGCAGGCAATCCATGAATATGATCTCGCCGTGCGCAACCTGCGCGAGGCGCTGGTCACCTTCCATCATCTCGGCAGACGCCTGCTCGCGATCGGCGAAAGCGAGCCGGCCGTCCGTATCCTGATGAGCCTTCTCGGCTTCGACGTCGTCCGGGCGGGCCGTGCGCTCGTCGCGCTGTCGCGGACCTGCGCAATGGCCGGAATCGACAGCGACGAAAACCGGCGCACCATCGGTCGGGCGCTGCATGCGACCCGGATTGCACTCGGCACCTTCCGGCCTCGTTCACACGACGAACTCTTCAATATCCGCCTCGAACCCATGTATCTGCGTGAGGCGCGCAACCGCATCAGGCTGCACGGCCGGCCGCTCGCTCCCCGTCGCGCCGGGCGCGTTCGTCAGTTCAGCCAGGCCGTGCCGGGGCGGATCGCTTCCGCGTCGTAGTCGCCCAACG
>DAIMKE010000053.1:0-13654 GCA_036721875.1 Bradyrhizobium sp.
GGCAACTGACAAATAGCGCGATCAGAACGCCGCCATTTAGCGCGAGCGTTTACAGATCACGAAAACGGCCTGTTCAGTTTCCGAAAACCGTCCCTTGTTTCCTTCTCCGGAATCCGGCTAGGTCGTGTCGAGTTTTCGGAGAAGCCCCTTGCTCGTCGGCTATGCGCGCGTGTCCACCAGGGACCAGTCCCCTGCCCTACAAATCGAGGCGCTACGGCAAGCCGGATGCGAGCGCGTTTTCATGGAGAGGGCGTCGGGCGCGCAGCGCGATCGGCCGGAGCTGAAAGCTGCGCTCGACTATCTTCGTGCCGGCGACACGCTGGCGGTGTGGAAGCTCGACCGGCTCGCGCGATCGGTGCGGCAGCTCGTCGAGACGGCCGAAGATCTCGCCAAGCGCGAGATCGGCCTTAAGGTGCTCACCCAGGCGATTGACACCACCAGCCCCGGCGGGCGGTTGGTGTTCCACGTCTTCGCGGCCGTGGCGGAGTTCGAGCGCGAACTGACCCTGGAGCGCACCCATGCCGGGCTTGCCCAGGCGCGGGCCTTGGGGCGGCGCGGCGGGCGCAAGCCGGCGATGGGGCCGGCCGAGATTAAGCGGGCCAAGGCGATGCTCGCCGATCCGACTATTACGGTGGAGGAAGTGGCGCAGCAGATCGGGGTGCAGCCATCGACGCTATACCGGCATATTCCTGGCGGGCGCAGCTCACTTAGCCAACCGGCCTAGATGGAGGCCGTCTGTTCGACGGCCGCGTTTTTGTCCCACCACCCAACCCGGGGGCCGGTCCTACGGCCCGGCAGTCAGGCGAACAGGTCGCCGATCGCGCGCAGCCGGAACGCGTTGAGCCAACGGCGCCGGCGATGTTCAGTGGCATCGTGGACCATGTGGCAGCGCTGACAGAGCGCGGCGAGGTTGCGCGGCCGGTTGTCGCCGGGATCGTGGTTTAGGTGCGCGCTGGCGAGGACCACGCGCGTGATCCGAAGATAAGCGGGCGGGTCGATGCCGGCGAGACCCGGTTGCGCCCGCGCCAGCTCGTCCGGCGACGGCAGATGGCGAAGACCCCTGCCCTGCCCGTCGCGCCAGGTCGCGGCGTCCTCGTCCCACCATACTCCATCGCCCAGGTGCAGCACGTCGCGGCCGTGCGGACGACGGCAATGCTCGCAGCGCCCTTTGGCACGCTGGAACCGGATGAGGTTGGACAGCTCGCGCCAGTCGATCGGATAGAGCCAGCGATGTTCACGCGCGATCGGCATGACGATTCTATGAGTCATGGCCGATGAGAACGAAAGAGGAAAGTTACCACTTTCAGGGTTCAAATCACGCCGCGCGAACTTCCAGTGTTACACCCGATGCTCGTTGCAGCGTGCTGATGACCGAAAACAGGTTGTCGGCAGCCGGATTCCCCGCCGGGCTGAACATCCGCATCAGACTCTTGGACGGTCTTCCGGTTTGTTCGGCCAGTTCCTCGAAACCCACCGTCGCCTTGATGTAGTCGCGCAGGACCGCCTTACCCGTATCGATGTCACCGACGAGGAAGGCGTTAACGGCTTCGGTGAGGAGTGCTGAGCGAAACGCTGGGTCCGCTTGAACACGTGCGCGCACGGTGTCTTTGAAGTTGCGGGTGAGAGCCATCACGATCTTCCTTTCTTCCGCGCCTTGTAATCCGCCCACAGCGACTTGGCGGCGTCGATATCACGCTGCTGGCGTTTCTTCGTCCCGCCGCTCAGGAGGATGACGAGGGTTTGGCCATCCATTCCGAAATAGATACGATAGCCAGGTCCAAAATCGATCCTGTATTCCGAGACGCCCTCTCCCACCGGTTTGACGTTGGAAAGCGCGCCCCGTTCGACCTTATTCAGCGCCACCACCACTTTTGCGGCCGCTACCGCATCCAGCGCGGCGAACCAGAGTCCGAAGGGGCTTTGCCCTTCCCCGTCCTCATACTCCTTTAGCACCATCAGTTCCATATATGTTACCATTGATCCAATCGTCAAGGGCTGGACGCGCCCTAACGGGCCGCGCTCTATCTCCGCTTCGCAGCTCCGATCGAGCCGCCATGCTGGCGTCTCGTCCCTGACGGCTACGATCGCTCGCGCAAAAAGGGAGGCCGCCGAGGCGGCCGTGCTGTTGTCCCACCCACCCAACCCTGGGGTCACCTTCAGCCGGCAAGAGAACGGTTGTGCAGTCCTGCCATTCTGCATACTATCACGTCATCAATATTGGGAGTGTGCACACGTGCATATAATCACGCTTGCGGCACAAAAAGGCGGCGTCGGCAAAACGACGCTCGCGGTCAATCTGGCGGTCGCGGCGCAAGCGGCAGGCATCAGGACGGCGCTGTTCGACCTAGACCCACAGGAAAGCGCAACGGCGTGGAGCGAGCGCCGTGAGGCCGAGCTACCTCATGTAGAGCCAATCAGCGCGCGCCGCTTGAACCAGGCGATCGACGCGGCCGAGGCGAACGGTTTCGACCTCACCATCATCGACACGCCTCCGGCAGCCGGGGCCGAGGCAGCCGCAGCCGCGCAACGGGCCGATATTGTGCTGATACCGTGCCGCCCTTCCCTCATTGATCTCGACGCGATCAAGCGCACGGCCCAACTCATCATCAGCACCGGCAGGACCGGCTTTGTCGTGCTCAATGCGGCCCCGCCTACGGCAACGACGCTATTGGATGATGCGAGGACACTGGCGGAGGATACTGGATTAAAGGTCGCGCGCGCAGTCATCAGGGAGCGCAGCGCCTATCGGGCAGCATGGCCCTACGGGCTTGGCGTGACCGAGCACGAACCCAACGGCAAAGCCGCCCAGGAGATTGCGTCGCTTCGCCAATTCCTATTTGATGAATTGCAGAATTGCACACCTGCAAATGTGAAGGCTTGATATCATGGCACGACGTTCCTCACTCCTAGCGCCCGCCGTCACCACAAAGGCAAAGCCCGAGTCCGCATCCCCCGAGCGTGCAGCGCCTCAACCAAACGCGCGCGCTCCCCGATTGAGCGGGCAACGTCCGGGCAAATATCACTTGGGTGCTTATTTCGATCCCGCCGATCCAACCGCCGAGGCGTTCCGGGTGTTGGCGGCACGAACGCGCCGCAGCCACCAGGACTTGCTGGCCGAAGCGATTGCCGAGCTGGTCGCCAAATACGACGCCGACAAGCAGTTTGGACGTGCTTGAGCGTGTGCACACATGCAAATCTGCAAGCGTGCAGGATTGAACAATGAAGAAGCGGCGTGACCCTAGTCCGGAGTTCGACCTGTTCCTGCCAATCATGGGCGACCTTCCGCTCAAGGATCAGCGGGAGACGATGGAACGACCGTTCTTTTCCTTGCAGAAACGCAAGCGGGTCAAGCCGATCGAATATACCAGCCCGGACGGCGCGACCTGGGTGAAGATCGAGGCAATACCCGCCTACGGCATGGCGACGATCTGGGACGCCGATATCATCATATGGGCCACGTCGGCGCTCAATCGGATGCGGGAGCAGGGGGTCAACGACCTGCCCAGGACGCTGACAACCACGTCCTACGACCTTTTGCGGGCAATCAAGCGCAACACCAGCGGGCGCGCCTATCAAGACCTTCAAGCCGCTCTACAGCGGTTGCAGACGACTTCTATTTCCACGTCGATCCGCGCCCCGAAGCGTCGCAGCAAGGCGGGTTTCAACTGGCTCGACAAATGGACGTTGGAGGTCGACCCCGAAACCGACCAGCCCCGCGGCATGACCATCACCCTGTCGGATTGGGTTTATGAGGGGATCATGGCGGAGCGGTCGCTTCTCACCATGCACCCCGATTACTTCCTGCTGACCGGCGGGCTTGAGCGGGCGCTGTATCGCATCGCCCGCAAGCACGCCGGCAACCAGCGCGGCGGGTGGACGTGCCGGGTGGAGGTGCTGCGCGACAAGACCGGCAGCGACAGCAAGCCCAAAGAGTTCAACCGGATGCTCCGCAAGATCGTGGAGATCAACCAACTTCCCGATTATGCGGTCGAAATGGTGGCGACGAACGATGGCAGCCCGGCCATTCAATTCCGGTTGAGAGGGGAGGCGGAAGCCTTGGCGCTCTCCGAGCAGCTCCAGGCCGAGCAGGATCGGCGCGACCGCATGGAGGCCGATCGACGGCGCACCACAGAGGTCGATGACCTCATGGACCGACTTTCAGGCCGCTCCTAACTATCGTGTTATCACACACCGCCACCCCCAGAAGCGGCGAGGCATGGTTGGAATCATCGGCGGCAAGACTTCCCAGGATATGGGCGATCGGCGTTCCCGAGCCGTGTGCTATCGTGTTTTCACACACCTTTGACTCGTGTTTTCACACACCGCACTATCGTGTTTTCACACACCGAATCACGTGTTTTCACCCACCGGCGGTTCTGGCAAGCTGTTGATTTCCTTACTGAAACAAGGCCGTTTTTTCGGCTTAACCTACTTAACGATTCATATTTAACAGAATCTTTTAACGTCGAACGGCCCGCATCGAGGCAGGGAACAGAAGGGACCAACGGAATCGGCCTACCGGCCGATGCGCTTTCGCTAGGTGCCGCCTACGGCGTCACAGAAGCGGCGCAAGCGCCGCTGGCTAGGCGGGAAAGAAGTAAGGCAGGTGGGCGGCGCAATCACTCACTACGGCCGCCCAGGCGCGCCGTGAGGGCAGGGGAAGGGATTCGGGTGGTTCGGGAAGCCTGACGCGGCGAGCGTCACCAGCAGGGCTTAAATCGGTCAGGCCGCTCCCAGCTTCATTCGTGCTTTCCGCGATCAATCACGCTGGATCGAACCGCCCGGCGAACTCGCGATCGGCATAGTAGCGCAGCTTGGCGGCGACGATCGGTCGCTGGCCGGCGAGGAACAGGAGCTGGCGATCGGGGCGTAGCGTGCGGACTTCATCGGGGGTGAGCAGCGCGCGGCCGACATTCTGCTGCCCGTAGGAGATCCCGGTTTCTTCCGCGTCGATCGCGCGGCTCATGGTCTCGAACACGACGGTTTCCTGCCCCGCCAGATCGGAGACGAGCTTGGCGCTGTCCTGATCGTTGACTCCGAACACCTGGAGGACGCCGGCGTTCGACAGAAAGGTGCCAGCGCGCTGGCCGTAAAGCGCGCGGAGCTGGTGGACGTCTTGGAGGATCGGCCAGAGCTGGACGCCATAACCCGCCATCAGCCCCATCGCGCGTTCAACCGGTTCGAGACGGCCGAGCGCCGCGAACTCGTCGAGCAGGAACAGTACCGGCCAAGGCGGACGACCGGGCGCGCGCGCCAGCTCGGTCAGGGCTTGCGCCACCATCAGCCGCAGCCAGCGGGCATAGCTGGCGAGCCGATCGGGTGGCAGCACGAGGAACACCGTCGCCGGCGCGTCCTTCAATCCGGCGAACGTGAAGTCCGAGCGTCCCAGCACCGCCGCCATGCGCGGGGAGTCGAGGAAATGCGTGTGGCGTTGCGCGGCCGACAGCACGCCGGCGGCTTCGCGGTCGGACTTGCCGAGCTGACGATTGGCGGCGCGCGCGACCAGGCCACCTTGCGCCTGCATCGCCGCGAGCTGCGCCGCCAATGCGGCCGGGGCAAGGGTCAGCCGGTCGCGCAGCGTATCCAGGGTGCGCGTCGCGGGCGGTTCGGTGGTGACGATGTGGAGCAGGATGCCGGCGATCAGCGCCTTGGCTTCCTCGTTCCAGTGCGCCTCGCCCGCTTCGCCGGGCGCATCGTGGACCAGTGCATCTGCCAGCGTCATGCAGTCGTCGGCGAGATCGAGGCCGTGCGGGTCGATCCGATCAAGCGGGTTGAACGCGGCCGAGGCGAGGCCGGTGACGCCGAATGGATCGAGGACATGGACCGCGCCGAACTTGCCGCGCTGGCGCGCGGCGATGCGGGCGTTCTCGCCTTTGGGGTCGATGCAGACGACCGCGAACGGATATTCCAGCAGGTTGGGGATGATCGTGCCGACACCCTTGCCGGTGCGGGTGGGTGCGATCGTCAGCAGATGGGCGGGACCGGCGTAGCGCATCGGCTTGCCGGTCTTCACGTCGCGGCCGATCAGCAAGCCGTGATCGTCATTGAGGGCTTGTGCTTCCCCAGCGCTGGCGAAGCGGGCCGAGCCGTGCGTATCGGCCCGATCTTCATAATCGAACCGGCGGAGCAGGGGCAGGACGAACATCCAGACCATGACCAGAAGCACGCCGAGGTTGATGCCGAGGAAGCCGAGCTGGGCGAGCCCGCCGTTCTTATCAAGCTTGAAATACCAGATCGCTAGCATCAGCAGCAGGAACAGCGCGGCGAACAGCACCATCGTGAACAGGATCACGCCGATGATGTGACGGGCGAAGCGGAAGGGAGCGAGCAGGACGCCGAGCAGCGCCCACATGGGGTTGGCGCGAGCGGTGCGAGCGAGGTTACGGGTGGCGCGCGCGAGGCCCATGCTACCGGCTTTCCAGACCCGCCACGGTCATGGGCGTGATTGGCAACGAGTGATCGGCATTGGAATGATCGAGCAGCCGAAGGAGGATTTGCGTGGCCAGTTCGGGAGGCACCGCCTCTTCCAGCATCATCGCGAAAAACGCATCTTCGTTCGGCGTCGGGATCATGTCTTCGATCACAAGGTTGGCACGCGAGTCCGCCATGTCCTCGTGCCACATGGCGACTTCCGCCGGGGTGCCGCGTACGAACTCCATCGCGCGGACTTGGCGGCGGATCGTCCTGATATCGAAATCCACCATCAGAGCCTTTCCAGATCGGCCGAGCGGGGCAGGGGCAGGGCGATGTGCGCCTGATATTCCGCCAGCAGTTCGGCGGGCACCCAGTGGATGCCGCGATCACGGGCGTAGCGGCTGGCGATGAGCATATCGCCATCGACTGCGACCCAGGCGTCAGGCGCGTCGTCGGGTAGGGCGTCTCGACCTTCCGTCGCCATGCGAAGGTGTAGTGCAGTCGCGCGATCCCAACGGGCGCGCACCAGATCAACATAGTGGGCGGGAACAGGCGGGTCGTAATCGCCGCGCAGTCGCTCCCCGCGCTGCATCGCATATTCCTGTTCGGACCAGACCGGATCATTGTAGATGACGGTTGCGGATGCCGACCCGTGCATCAGCCATTCCGAGTTATCGCCGCCTGCCATCACCTCGCCTCCGTCGTTTCCGCGTCCGCCTCGAACGCACGTTTGCCGCGCCGCTTCCACACCACCAGCTCGTCGCTCGCATCATCGCCCCGCGCGCGTCCGGCGAGATCGAGCAGCGCACCGTAGAGCGTGGCGCGATCATCGTCGGTCAGCTCGACCAGGCCGGCTTTCTGCACGAGGCCGCCCAGCTCTATGAGGTGGCGCGTTCGTTCGCGGCGTTGCATGACCCAGCCCCGCGTATCGTTACGCCGTTCCGCCGCTTCCGCCCGCAGCGTTGCCGCCCGGTTCAGCCGCAGCGCCCGATCCGTCGATTGCAGCAGCGCCGCCACCTTTACGGCCGCGCCGCTGAAAGAAGGCAGCGCCCTTCGATCGCCACGCCTCCTTTGCCGCAGCATCTTTCGATCCGATCGCATCGAGCAGCACACCGGCGAGGGTTTCCGCATCGAGCGCATCGGCTCCGGTTGCAGCGACGAGCTGGCCGAGTTGTTCGACCCGTTTGGCTTTGAGCGACCGTGCCTTGTCCCCCAGTGCCTTCAGCTCGGCATCGTAATCGCGAACCTTCCGCATCAGGAATCATCCTCGTCAGGTTGATCGGGCGCGGCGGGAATGTCCGACCATAGCGAGCCGGCCGCGCCGTTAACATCGACACCGGGCGGGGCTTCCTCATCCCAAAGAACACGCCAGCCATAGACCATGCCATCGTCACTGGCGTTCTCGTCAAGCTGGAAGGGATAATCATCCAGCGTCTCGACGCTGATACCTAGCGACTGGGCGACATATTTATCGCTGCGCCGCTCCATCGCGTCTTCGTAAGCACGGCTCATTATATTCTCCTCACCGAGGCAGTTTGCCAGACGGAGCGAGGAGTGCAAGTCAGAAGCGGCATCAAGTCAATCACGAGGAGCGAAGCGGATTGTGAGTGCGCGCTTATACGTCGTTGCCGACGTGCGCTTAGAAGTGCAATAAGCGTAGCATCATGGCGATCTACCATTTCTCCGCCAAGGTTGTGAGCCGTGCGAACGGATCGAGCGCCGTCGCGAGCGCCGCCTATCGCTCCGCGTCCGAGCTGCACGACGATCGGCTGAGCCGCGATCACGATTTCAGCAACAAGGCTGGCGTGATCCACTCCGAGGTGATGTTGCCGGAGGGCGCACCGGAGCGTTTAAACGATCGCTCGACCTTGTGGAACGAGGTGGAGGCAGGCGAGAAGCGCAAGGACGCGCAGTTGGCGCGCGAGGTGGAGTTTTCGATTCCGCGCGAGATGAACGAAAAGCAGGGCGTCGCGCTGGCGCAGGACTTCGTGAAGAAGCAGTTTGTCGATCGCGGCATGGTCGCGGACCTCAACGTGCATTGGGACAAGGCGAAGGACGGCACCCCGAAGCCGCACGCACATGTCATGATAACGATGCGCGACGTGGGGCCGGAGGGGTTCGGGAAGAAGAACCGCGGCTGGAACAGCAGCGAGCTGTTGAGGGACTGGCGCGAGGCGTGGGCCGCGCACGTCAACGAGCGCATGGCTGAGCTTGGACTTGAGGGCCGGATCGACCATCGCAGCTATGAGGCGCAGGGGATCGGGCTGGAGCCGCAGCACAAGATCGGACCCGCAGCATCGCGCAGGCCGGAGCAGGGGCTTGAGGCAGAGCGGATCGAGGATCACACGCGCATCGCCCGTGAGAACGGCGAGAAGATCATTGCGGATCCCAATGTCGCGCTGGACGCCATCACGCGGCAGCAGGCCACGTTCACCACCCGCGATCTTGCAACGTTCGCGTTTCGGCACAGCGACGGCAAGGATCAGTTCGACCAGGTGATGGGGGCGGTGCGTGGCTCGCCCGAGCTGATCGCATTGGGGAAGGACGGGCGGGACCAGGAGCGGTTCACGTCGCGCGACATGATGGCAGTGGAGAACCGGCTTGAGCGGGCCGGCGACGAGCTGGCCGGCCGGGGCGAACACAGTGTCGGCGATCGGCAGCGTGACGCCGCTATCGGCGCGGCCGAGAGCAGGGGCCTTGTCCTGTCAGGCGAGCAGCGCGACGCCTTCGACCATGTGATCGGCGACGCGGCGCTGGCGTCCGTCGTCGGCTATGCCGGTAGCGGCAAATCCGCGATGCTTGGCGTCGCGCGCGAGGCATGGGAGCAGCAGGGCTACACGGTTCGCGGCGCGGCCTTATCGGGCATCGCGGCCGAGAATCTTGAGGGCGGGTCCGGCATCCAGTCCCGCACCATCGCCAGCCTTGAACACGCATGGGGGCAGGGGCGCGAGCAGCTAGGCCCCAAGGACGTGCTGGTCGTGGACGAGGCCGGCATGATCGGCTCGCGCCAGATGGAGCGGGTGTTGAGCCAGGCGCGTGACGCCGGCGCGAAGGTCGTCATGGTGGGCGACCCCGAGCAGTTGCAGGCGATCGAGGCGGGCGCGGCGTTCCGCAGCGTCACCGAGCGCCACGGCGCGGCCGAGATTACCGAGATACGCCGGCAGCGCGAGGACTGGCAGCGCGACGCTACGCGCGCCTTGGCGACCGGGCGCAGCGGCGAGGCGATCCATGCCTATGACGGCAAAGGCATGGTTCACGCAGCCGACACCCGTGAGCAGGCCCGGGGCGAGCTGGTCGACGGTTGGGACCGGGCGCGCCAGGCCGAGCCGGGCAAGAGCCGCATCATCCTCACCCACACCAACGCCGAGGTGCAGAGCCTCAATGGCGAGGCGCGCGACCGGTTGCGCGCGAGCGGCGACCTTGGCGACGACGTGACGGTGAAGGCCGAGCGCGGCGAGCGGCAGTTCGCGACCGGCGACCGCATCATGTTCCTGCGCAACGAGCGGGGCATGGGGGTGAAGAACGGCACGCTGGCGACGATCGAGCGGGTATCGTCCGAGGGCATGGCGGTGCGCCTTGATGACGGGCGCGAGGTCGCGTTCGACACCAAGGATTATGCCCATGTCGATCACGGCTATGCCGCCACGTTCCACAAATCACAGGGCGTGACGGTCGATCGGGCGCACGTCCTCGCTACCCCCGGTATGGACCGGCACAGCGCCTATGTCGGCCTGTCGCGGCACCGCGACGACGTGCAGCTCCACTATGGCCGCGACGACTTCGCCGACCAGCGCCAGCTTGTTCGTGCCCTGTCGCGCGATCGGGGCAAGGACATGGCCGGCGATTATGCGCGTCCGGAGCAGGATCAGGCACGCGCGTTCGCCGATCGGCGCGAGATCCGGTTCCCGGAACGCGCGCGTGAAATGGTGGCGAAGGTTCGCGACAAGGCGCGGGGCATGTTCGACGGGTTCCGGCCGAAGCCGGCGACCGAGAAGACGACGTCGCCGGAGCGCGTCGCGGCCGATCGGCCGCTGGCACCCTCACAGGCCCGCGCGATCGAACGCTATGGGCGCGCCGCAGCCGATATAGGCCGGATGCAGGACAAGGGGTTGCCAGTGCTGGCGCACCAGGAACAGGCGCTGGCGAAGGCAGGCGTCGCGCTCGACCAGGTTCGGCCCCATGCCGCGCGTGACCTCGCCAGCGCGATCGGGCGCGACCCCAAGCTCGCGCGCGACGCGGCCGAGGGCAACACGGGCGGCGCGGCGAAGGCGATGGAAACCGAGCGCCAGGTCCGCACCGACCCGGAAAAACGCGCGGGCCGGTTCGTGGAGCAATGGCAGGGTATGAGGGAAGCACGCGCCAGCATGGAGCGTGCCGGCGACCGTGCGGGTGCGGACCGGCTCGGCAAGCGCATGGAGAGCATCGCGGGCGGGCTACAACGCGACCCGCAGCTCGAATCCGCGTTGCGCGCCCGCGCGCCCGAGCTGGAACTGAAAATGGAGCGCGGCCGGTCGATCGCGAAGGAGCTGGCGCAGTCGGTCGCGATCGGGCGTGACCGCGATCGTGGCATGAGCCGATAGGGGGACCAGGTGGCGGACGAAGACGACAGCCAGGGAGCAGATGCCGCCGAGGCGTTCGAGGCCATGCGCGGCGAGCTGGCGCTGTTGCGCCGCGCCGTAGAGGGCTTGGCGGCCGAGCGAGGCGCGATCGACATTCCCGACTACACCGAGACGCTTGGCGCGCTCCAGCAGGGTGTGAACACTGCCGCCGGCCGGATCAACGCGATCGGCCAGATACTCGCCAAGGCCCCGGCTCTGGCATTGACGCCCGAGGACATGGCACAGCGGATTGCGGCGGCAGGCAGCGCCGCCCGGCGCGAGGATCAAGCGGCGCTCGCCAAGGCCGGCGAGGACAAGGCCCGCGTCATGGCGGAGCTTCGCGCCATTGCCGGATCGGCATGGACGCGGGTCGATCAGAGGAACAGGCAGCTATGGTTCGGCCTCGGCGGGGTGGTGGCCGGCGTCCTCGTATGGGCGATCATGCCCGGCCTTGTGCGCCCGCGAGGTCGCGCCTGCGAGTTGGCAATGGCCCGAGCGCATGGCGGCGCGGACGCTCGACTTGCCCCCTTGGGAAGCGGGGCAGCGCATGATGCAGAGTGCCGACCCAGCGCAGTTCCGCGCGATCGCCGCTGCCGACAGGATCGTAACGGCCAATCGCGAGGCGATCGAGGGGTGTGAAAAGGCGGCGGTGAAAGCACGCGAGGCCCTGCGATGCACGATCAGAGTTGGCGTTAGACCTTAAACGGCACCAGATCGCGACTGGTAGCTCCTATCCACTACAACTCGATTTTGGCATCGATTGCTGGCTCACTTTGAAAAGGCGCTGGTACAAAGCGCATCATTGCTGGTCGCTGATTTTCCCTACTGGTTGCGCGACCCGCCAAGCTGCCACTATCAGATAGATACCCGCCGCAATCATAGGCGCCGTGAGCCACTGACCCATGTGAAGTCCTGTTCTGGCTGCGAAGCCGACAAGCTGGGCATCGGGCTCTCGAAAGAACTCGACAGTGAAGCGAGCGAGCCCATAGCCAAGAAGGAACACGCCGACGAGCATGCCAGGGCGGCGCCGGGCGTTGGTAAACCAGAACAGGCACGCGAGCACGGCAAATAGGACCAGCCCTTCCAGCCCGGCCTCGTAGAGCTGGCTCGGGTGGCGCGCGAGGCCGTCGCGACTTCCGGGGAACACAATTGCCCAGGGCACATCGGTGGGCTTTCCCCAAAGCTCGCCATTCACGAAATTAGCGAGGCGACCGAAAAAAAGGCCGATCGGCACGGTGCAGGCGACATAGTCATGGACCCGCAGCCATTCGAGGCCGTGTCGTCGCGCGAACATGATCAGCGCGAGCGAGACGCCGGCGGCCCCCCCGTGGAACGACATACCGCCATCCCACAGTTTGAAGATTTGCAGGGGGTGGAGGATCATCTCGGGACCGTAGAAGATCACATAGCCAAGCCGCCCGCCCAGAATGACGCCCAACGTCGCGTAGAACACGAGATCATCAGCCTGCTGGCGGTTCATTGGAGCGTCGGACTGAGCCAGCAGCCGTAGCAGATACCACCATCCTGCAACAATGCCGGCGATATAGGCCAGCGAGTACCACCGGATATCGAGCGGACCTATGGAGATGGCAATCGGGCTCAATCCGAGACTGGCAAATGCGATGTGGCTATCCAACGATTGTATCCTGCCAGCGAGAATGAATGCTCGACCGCGCCACGAAGCTACTCCGGTGCGATTACGGCGCCAGCATCCTTGAGTGCCGAAAACCCACCCGGCACGTGGGCGACGTTCTCCACGCCCATATCCTTGAGTGATTTTGCGGCAAGAGCTGAACGGGCACCGGACCCACAATAGAGCACCAACCGCGATCCGGCGGCGAGTTTGGCATTATGGGTGGGGCTTTCCGGATCGACCTGGAATTCCAGAAGGCCACGTGGGACGTTTACCGCACCAGCGACCAGCCCCGATTTCGCGACTTCCCCTGGCTCGCGGATGTCAACGAACTGAACCTCGGGATTGCCGACAAGTTTGGCTGCATCCTCAGGCGCGATAGTTTCGACAAGAGCATTGGCTTCAGAAACGAGCTGCTTCGAGGTGCGTGTTGGCATCGACTTTCTCCTGTAAATAAACCTGTATCGGATCACTCAGCCCTGCTGGGACTTGCCGCCTATCTGACGCAACAGTTCCGGCAGATCTGTCGGGCAATCACCGCAAAGCTTGTTTGCCGGAACGGCAACGTCGATCTTCTTCGGGTAGGGAAGATCGAGAGCCGCCATGATCGCGACAAATTCCTGTACGGTCTTGCCCGCAAGGCGAGGGTTCCGCTCGCGCTCCTGCGCCACTGTCGTGATGTGGCGATGATTGTAGTCGTGAGCCGGGAAGATCAGACCGTCGCCCGGCAGCGTGAAAATCTTTTGCGTGACCGAGTGATAGAGCGTGGCGGCGTCACCGTTCTGGAAATCGGTCCGGCCACAGCCGTCGATCAGCAGGGCGTCCCCAGTGAAAGCGCGAAGACCATCGGGCTGATCGACCAGGTAGGTATGGTGGGCATCGGTGTGCCCTGGCGTAAACAGCGGCTGAAGCTTAAGCGCACCGACGGTCAGGGGCTGGTCCTCGGCGACGCCGACGTCAGCACAGGGAAGGCCGTCCATGGCGGGGTACGCGATCTTGGAGCCGGTAA
>DAIMKE010000054.1:0-5967 GCA_036721875.1 Bradyrhizobium sp.
CGTCCAAGCGCCGGTTCACGCCTAGGGCCACATCGGCGGAATGCCGCCTGCTCATCGCGCCAGCAGGCGCCGGCACGCTTCGACGAAGACCTGCGCGCCGGTGACGATGTCGGCATCGTCGGTATTCTCGGTCCAGTGATGGCTGATGCCGCCGATCGAGGGCACGAACAGCATCCCGGCTGGCATGATGGTGGCGAGGACCTGGGCGTCGTGGCCGGCGCCGCTCGGCATGCGGAGCGACCTGCCGCCGTCGAGACTTGCGCTGGCGGTCTCGATGGCCTGCTGGATCGATGCATCCATCATCGCGGGCGCGCCGGTGCGGATACGCTCGACCGCAACGCTGCAACGGCCCTGCGCGGTTGCCTCTGCGGCCATGCTGTCAAGAAGCGCCTCGAGGCGTGCGATCACGGCCGGGTCGTCGTCGCGGATCTGGAACAGCATTTCGGCGCTGCCGGGGATGATGCTCGGCGCACCCGGATCGAGCGTGATGCGACCGGTCGTCCACACCGTGCGCGGGCCGCAGACGGCTGGAAAGCGATCATCGATCGCGACACAGAATCTCGCGAGCGCGAGGCCTGCATCGCGGCGCACGGCCATCCGCGTCGTGCCGGCGTGATTTTGCTCGCCCGTGAAGACGATGCGGTATTGCCAGATGCCGACGATGGAGGTGACGATGCCGATCTTCAGCGCATCGCCTATCAGCCTCTCGCCTTGCTCGATATGGGCTTCGAGATAGCCGATGTGTCGGCCGCGTTCGGCCGTGATGCGTGGCCGGCCGGCAAGGCCGACCTCGCGCAGCGCGTCGCGCATGGGCTTGCCATTGTTGCGGTCGCGGGCGGCGTCGATCTCGGTTTCGGTAAGGGCGCCGACGTAAGAGCGGCTGCCGAGAAAACTGCCGAAATGGCCTTCCTCGTCGCACCATGCTGCGACCTCGACCGCACCGGGAACGTTCGGGTCCGGATTGATGACGCGGGCAGCTTCGAGCGCGTAGATGACGCCGAGCGGTCCGTCGAGCCAGCCTGCGTAATTCTGGCTTTCCAGATGCGAGCCCGCCAGCAGCTTCGGCCCGGGTTTCGTGCTGGTTCCGATCACGTTGCCAATGCCGTCGATCTCGCCAGCAAGGCCTGCCTCGGGGAACCGCTGCGTAAGCCATTCGAGCGAACGCATATGCGGTTCCGAGAGCGTCGGCTTGTGAACCCCGGTCTTGTAGGCGCCGATTTCGCGCAGCGCGTTGAGGTCGGCAACGACACGAGCACCATCCACGCGGGAAAGATCGTCAACCATTCAACTTACGAGCCCCAAACTTTGAACCGTTGTTCTCCGGAGTAGAACAAAGTTCCCCAGTTATCGCCATATGTTCTCTTAACCGGATGACAGGATGCCCAGCGCGACTACGGCAAACCACACCACGATGACCAGCGCGGCAACCGCGCCGGCAGTTATCTTGGTCATCTCCTTGAACGTGTATTCGCGCATGTGTTGTCGCAAAGGCTGCCGGGGGCAGCGGCATCATAGGCAGATGCTTGTGAGAGGAACAGCGCTGCGCAAACAAATGGGCATAGACAGCGTTCGCGGCATAGCCGGGCTTGATATGGACCCGCGCGCCCCGTGCCTCCGCTGTAAAGCCAAACGCCGGAGCGGCTGACCGCCTCGTGCAGAGGGGCCTCCGTCGAGTGCAACGGCGCCAGGCTGGTTCAAGCAACAGGTTTGGTTGAGGGCTTGAGCGGCGAATTGTCAGCCAGTCGGTTGCCGAATTCGATCATCGGCACCTCGATCGCTCGCCAGGTCATGTAGGAGAAGATGCAACACAACAGCAGCGTTGCGAAGCGCCAGGGCTCGCATAACCATGCCGGAAGGCCGAGGCGCGCTGCGAGATAGACCATCGCCATGAAAACCAGCATGTGTAGCAAATAGATCGAGTACGAAGCATCGCCGGCCTGAACGATCCAGCGAAAAGGGCGAGCCTGCCAGGGCAGGCGTAGCCTCGTCATTCCGAGCAGGATGAGGCCCGATGCCACGGACACCGATGCGGGGAAGTCGTGTGTCCGGGTGTAGACCAGAAGCGCGATGCCGGCGACGATCGGTGCAATGGCGCCGACGCGTCTTGTGCGGTCCTGAACCAGGAACGCGACGACTCCGGCGAGAAAATCAAAATGCGTCGTCGAGACCAGGTGGAAGGTCCACGGGTTGCCAAAGTACAAGCCGGCGAACCCAAGGGATGCCAGCACGACGGCGAGACCTCTGCACCCTCCCAGCGGCACAACAATTGCGGCGAGCACATAGAAAACGATTTCACGCTCGAGCGTCCAGCTGACGTCATAGGCCGGAGCGCCAGGCTGGGGCAGCAGGGTCATCGAGTAAAGGAAGTGCCCCAGTGGTTCAGGGCGATATTTTCCGACCGCAATCAGACCGGCGACCACCGCCAATGCAAGCCAGTACATCGGATAGAGCCGAAACACGCGTTTGATCGCAAACGGCCATGGCGAAAAAGTTGGCTTCGATGCGATGAGGCAGATCACGTATCCGCTGATGGAAAAAAAGAAGTTCACCCCGAAATAGCCCCACTCCTTGAGCGGTCCGATCGGAATCTGGGCCGACTCGGGAAAGGCGCGCAGAGCGATATAGGAATGAAAGTAAGCGACGCTCAGCGCTGCGATGGCGCGGGCCGCCTGCAGCCCCTCAAGCTTTTCCGGCATCACGCCAGCTCACGCCAACCATCGGACGATCCGTCGCTCCCGATGCATGGGGGATGCGAGGGCATGCACCGTCATCGACGCAATGCGCATATTCGCGCGACGTGACCTGGCTCGTCATGATCCTGACGCCGCCAGATATCACTGCGTCGCGCAGCGGCGCTTCCGCCGGCTTGCCGTCGCGGGAAAAGTCGCCGGCCATCCGATACTGAAACGGCCTGGCTGGAATCGCGGTGAATCCGGCGTCGACGCTGCCACGACCAACCGGGGCCACCGACAATGCGACCGGGCTCGCCAGGGCGGCGAGGGTGATCGCGATCTTGATTTTCATGGCGAACAGCATCGCCGAATTCCTTTGCAGTTGCGGCCTGCAGTTTTTGCTGCAGGCCGCAAGGGGATTACCTGGTCTGTACCACCGCGTCTGCCGCGCTGGATTTGCCGGGCAGGATCGGTCCCGGAGGCTTGACCTGCTTCATCAGGTCGTTGCTCCATTCGCCCTCGACCTTGAAATGCGCGCTGGCGCCAAGCTCGACCGCCTCGATCAAATTATGATTGACGTAGGCGTAGATGCCGGGTTGCCTGAATGTATAGAGCGCAGCGCCCGCCGAGCCGCCGCGGATGAACCAGGTCTCCAGATCCTTCTCCGGCGGGTTGACGAACTTGCCCGTCTCCCAGACGTAGTCGCCGTGACCGCCGATCAGATGCGGCCGCGTGTCGCGATTGGCCTGTGAATGCACGATCATGACGGTTTCGCCGACCTTTGCGGTCATCGCGTTCTTGCCCGTCAGCGCGCCTACCTTGCCGTTGAACACGACATGGGTCGGGATCAGCTTGCGCATCACCTCCGTGGTGTCGGCGAAGGATTCGCCCGGTGTCTCGTAGCTCTTGTATTTTCCGTTCGCGTCCTTTGGCACGTAGAGATCGTTCTCGCCGATGTAATAGATGCGGTCGTAACGCAACGGCTTGCCTTCGCGATTCTTCAACCCGTCGCGCGGCAGCACCATCACGGTGCCGTGCATGCCGGACACGACGTGCCACGGGATCATGCCTTCGGGCGCACAGTGATAGACGAACGTACCGGTGCGCGTTGCCTTCCAGCGCAATACCACCTGCTCGCCGGGGTTGACGTGGGTCAGCGCGCCGCCCCCCAAGGCGCCGGTGGCGGAATGGAAGTCGATATTGTGCGGCATCGTATTGGTATCGGGGTTGACCAGCGTCACCTCGACATAGTCGCCTTGATGGACCACCATCATCGGCGCAGGCATCGAGCCGTTGAAGGTCATGGCCTGAAATTTGGTGCCGGCGTCGTCGATGACGACTTCCTTTTCCTTGATCGTCAATTTGAACTCGATGATCTTGGGACCTTCCTTGGTGGCCTGTTCGTGTGGATGCACAAAGGGCGGCGCGACCAGTTCGACGGCCTGCCGCGGCAGCTTGAGATCGTCGGTGGCCAGCGCCGGGGCGGTGGCGACAAGGGCGGCGACGGCAGCGCCCAGCAATGCGGTACGGCGGGTGATCATGACACGATCCTTTCGGTGTCTGCTTGAAATCCGTGTGTCCCTTATGCGCCGGATGCAGCAAGCGCTCTTTGCGCAAAAGCAACCTTCTCCCGGAATGCCAAACTGCTTCGCTGTTTGTCGCCGCACAACGAAGCGCGCCGCAATGCTCCTACACATGGCAGAATGAGGAAGAACGCGCTTACGTTGGATGCGACGGTCGAGCAGGTGATGAACCGCTGGCCGGCTACCGTGCGGGTGTTTCTGGATTTCGGGATGAACTGCGTCGGCTGCCCGATCGCGGCGTTTCACAGCGTTGATGAAGCAAGCCGCGCACACGGCATCGACGGGCACGCCGTTCTGGCGAAGCTGCGATCGGTGGCCGGCTCTGCATAGGGCGTTTTTCAGCGAAGTGGAAACCGGTTCGCGTCAAGAAAACGCGTCGAAACAAGAACCCGGAGTCCCGAACCGTCATTCCTTGCTGCGGCCTTCGGCCAGTCCAAACAACTTATGCGGCTCGCGCAGGACGATGCGCTGCCGCCCACCCTCGACGAGGCCTTGCTGCTCCCATGCGCTGAGAATTCGGCTTACCGTGTGCAAGGTGGTGCCGGTCATTTCGGCCACGTCCTGGCGGCTGATCGGGAAATCGATCTCGACGCCCCGTTCGACCTTGCGGCCGGCCTGTTTGGCGAGGCGCAGCAGCGCATGCGCGACGCGCTGCTCGACCTGTTCGCTGGACATTTCCAGGACGCGGGCCTGGGTATCCTGCAATCGATTGCCGACGGTCTGCAGCGCACCGGCCGCCAGCGCAGGAAACTTTGCGATGAGTTGCGGCCACGCCTTTGAAGGCCAGCACAGTGCGACGCTGTCGACGACGGCGATGGCGGTCGCCGGGTATTCCCTCAGTCCCATGGCTTGCGCAACGCCGAACAGTTCGCCCGCCGACACATACCGAACCACGATCTGCTGTCCTTGCGGCGTCGTCTTCTCGACCCTCAGATGTCCATGCAGCAACACGAAAAACGAGTGCGCTTCCGTGCCCTGGTCGAACACGCTGCTTTCCTTCGGATATCGGACCGATCGCGCCTCGCTCAAGAGCACATCGAGATCGCCTGGACTGAACTCGGCGAATACGGGGACGTTGGCGACAATGGAACGGTCGAGGGAAGTCATCAAACTCTTCCGGATGCGTCCGCGAAACGGCGGGACAGGGGACTGCGGTTATTGACTACTATACATCGCAAAAATCGATCGTGGGCTTGCGCTGCAGCAAACTGCGTCCGGCGGTGAGGGATTAACTATTTCTCTCATGGGGTCCGCGGCGACCCAAACCGATCGACAGGAGACAGAAATGCGCAGGTGTTTGGTGGCGGCAGCGGTTGGCGTGGCCATGGCGATGCCGGTGGCGCTGTGGCGGCCGAGGTCGAAGTCAAGATGCTCAACAAGGGGGCCGAGGGCCTGATGGTGTTCGAGCCCGCCCTGATCAAGGTCGCGCCGGGCGATACCGTCAAGTTCGTGGCGACCGACAAAAGCCACAATGCCGAGACCATCAAGGGTATGGTTCCGGACGGCGGGACGACGTTCGCAGGCAAGATGAACGAGGATGTCGCCGTGAAATTCGACCAGGCCGGCATCTATGGCGTCAAATGCGCGCCGCACTACGCCATGGGCATGGTGGCCATGGTCGTGGTGGGGACCCCGGCCAATGAGGAGCAGGCAAAGGCGATACCCCAGGTCGGGAAGGCCAAGCAGGTGTTCGCGACGCTGTTCGAGCGGCT